>JBOHEE010000179.1:0-19448 GCA_050700895.1 Nitriliruptorales bacterium
CACCTGGCCACGGGCGACGACCTTGCCGTCGTCCGCCCGCGTGGTGTCAGGGTCGGGCTCGACGTTCTGGAGGCGCACCTGGCCACGGGCGACGACCTTGCCGTCGTCCGCCCGCGTGATCACGACCTGCCAGAGCTGCTGGCGACGACCGCGGTGGAGCGGCTCTGCGACCGCGTCGAGTCTGCCCTCGCGGTGCGGACGCAGGAAGTCGGTCGCGTTCGAGACCCCGATGGCGACCTGGCCGTCGAGGTTCTCGTAGGCCCAGACGCTTGCGGCGACGCTCGCGACGCTCTCGACGACGCCGGCGTACACGCCCCCGTGGACGAGACCGAGCGGCTGCTGGTGGCGGGGACCGGTGACGATCGAGGCGGTCACGCGGTCGCCGCTGATGTCGCCGTACTCCAGCCCGATGACGGAGTCGAAGTGTTCGTGCTCGGCCGCTTCGTACGCATCGAACCCGTGAGGGGCCTCCGCCCTCCCGGACGCCGTCGGGCTGACCGCCCGCCTCGCCCGCGTCCGGCCGCGCTGGCCCTTCGATCCCCCCGGCCGTGGCGCCTCGCTCACCGGGTACTCCCGGTGTCGGTGGCTCGGCTCATTCCGTGGGTCCCGCTCGTCGCCAGGCGCCCGATCGTAGCCCCGCCGCGATCTGCTCCCGTTCGACGGACGGTCGCATGCTGTGGTGTCATTGCCGCCACGGACGCCCCGGAGGACACGATGGTCGACCCCCGCCCCCGCAGTCGCGACGTCACCGACGGGCCCGAGCGTGCCCCGGCCCGGGCGATGCTGCGGGCGGTGGGGATGAGCGACGAAGACTTCGGCAAGCCGCAGGTCGGTGTCTGCTCGTCGTGGAACGAGGTCACGCCGTGCAACCTCCCCCTCGACCGGCTCGCGAAGCAGGCGAAGTTGGGGGTCCGGGACGCCGGCGGGTTCCCGCTCGAGTTCACGACGATCGCGGTAAGCGATGGCATCTCGATGGGCCACGAGGGGATGCGCGCGTCGCTCGTGTCCCGGGAAGTGATCGCGGACTCGGTCGAGACCGTCATGCACGCCGAGCGGCTCGACTCGATGGTGACGCTCGCCGGCTGCGACAAGTCGCTGCCGGGGATGGTCATGGCGGCGGTCCGGCTGAACGTGCCGTCGGTGTTCCTCTACGGCGGCTCCATCCTGCCCGGGCGGGTGGGCGACGAGCAGATCACGATCCAGGAGGTGTTCGAGGCCGTCGGGGCGCACGCCCGCGGCGACCTCGACGATGCCGGGCTGCGCGAGGTCGAACGGGCAGCGTGCCCCGGCGAAGGCGCCTGCGGCGGGATGTTCACCGCGAACACCATGGCGTCGGCGATCGAGGCGCTCGGGATGTCGATCCCCGGGTCAGCGTCTCCCCCGGCCGTCGACCCGCGCCGCGACGAGTTCGCCCGCGAGTCGGGCAAGGCCGCGGTCCGCCTGCTCTACCAGGAGATCGCCGCCCGCGACATCGTCACCCGAGAGGCACTGGAGAACGCGATCAGCGTGGTCATGGCGGTGGGTGGCTCGACGAACGCGGTCCTCCACCTGCTCGCGATCGCGCGCGAGGCGCAGATCGACCTGGCGATCGACGACTTCGATCGGATCGGGCGCCGGGTCCCTCACCTCGCCGACACCCGCCCGGCCGGCCGCTACGTCATGACCGACCTCGACCGGGTCGGGGGCGTGCCGGTCGTCATGAAGGAGCTACTCGACGCGGGCCTCCTCCACGGCGATGCGATGACCGTGACCGGCAAGACCGTCGAGGAGAACCTCCGTCGACTCGACCCGCCTGCGCCGGACGGCGAGGTCGTCCACCCGCTGTCGAAGCCGATCCATGCCGACGGCGGGCTAGCGATCCTCCGGGGATCGCTCGCCCCGGACGGGGCGGTCGTGAAGATCGCCGGCATGACGCCGGACCAGTTGAACTTCGAGGGCCCCGCCCGGGTCTTCGACGGCGAGAACGCCGCCATGGAGGCGGTGCTCACCGGGAAGATCCGCGACGGGGAGGTGATCGTGATCCGCTGGGAGGGCCCGAAGGGCGGCCCGGGCATGCGCGAGATGCTCGCCGTGACGGCGGCGGTCAAGGGCGCCGGGCTCGGCGCCACGGTCGCCCTCGTGACCGACGGGCGCTTCAGCGGCGCGACCCACGGCTTCTCGATCGGCCACGTCGCGCCCGAGGCCGCTGACGGCGGCCCGATCGCGTTCCTCCGCGACGGAGACACCATCCGCATCGACGTGCCGAACCGACAGATCGACATGCTCGTCGACGACGCGGAGCTCGAGCGACGCCGCAAGGTCTGGGAGCCGCTCGAGCCCCGCTACACCCGAGGCGTCCTGGCGAAGTACGCGAGGACGGTCAGCTCCGCCTCCGAAGGCGCCACGACGAGCGTGTAGCTACGGCCGCGCCCAGGGGGCGATCGGGCAGGTCCGGCGCAGTCGTACGAGTCGTCGGGCTTGTCGATGCGGCGTGGGGGACGCGGACATCGGCTGAGCGCGCCACACTGTCTCCCGTGAGGCCACACGCCGGCGACGAGGACACATCTCGTCACGGATCGGTGACGAGACCTTCCTTCGTTGGTGGTCCGGCCGACGGGAAGCGCGGTCCACACACTGTCTCCCGTGAGGCCACACGCGGCGACGAGGACACATCTCGTCACGGATCGGTGACGAGACGTTCCTTCGTTGGTGGTCCGGCCGACGGGAAGCGCGGTCCACGAGTAAGGAGCGGTCGGGCGGAGCGAGGACGAGGTGCGGGTCGAGGAGCTGGCGTTCGTGTGCGAGGAGGCGGCGCGTGACCTCCTCGCTCGGGAGGAGCGCCCGTTGCCGCCGGCGATCGTGCTCCCCGACCCTCAGGCGACCAGGGTCGTGACGCTGCCGGACTTCCCCGACGAGGACCAGGCGCGGGCGGCCGTCCTCCACGCCTTCGCCGAGGCCGAGATCCTCGAGCGTTCGCAGCCCGCGTACGGGTTCGTCGCGGAGGCCGAGGTCGACGGCGACGACGTGATCGTCGTCGTCTACGGCGCCCACGGGACCCCGGCCCAGGTGACAGCCGCGCCGATCTCGGAAGCCGGGCTCGGCGACTTCGTCGACCCCGGGCCCCTCGACCCTGCTGCCCTCCCCTTCCTCCACCCCCTCCAGGAGGCGGTCGAGCGCGTCACCGCACCGCCCGAGCCCCCCGGCATCCCTGGCTTCGGCACCAACTGACCGTCGACGAGCGCCGTCGTATTCCGTCGGCTCCATCTGGTGCCGCCGGCGACCACCACGGTTCTGGGTGCGAGCACGCACCCGGAGGCGTGGATGTCAGCGGTCAGAGGGCCGGGCGGAGCACCGAAGGCCGCGGGCTCGGGGAGAACCTCCGGCGGCGCCCACGGCATCAAGGCCGGCCGCTGGCTCGGCTACTACCGCCGAAGGCCGCGGGCTCGGGGAGAACCTCGGGCGGCGGGCAGTCCTCGGGTCAGAGGCGGAGGGGGGCGAGGGTGAGGCTGGCGTCCTCGGCGGCCTGGCGGTAGAGGCGAGCGAGGTCGGCGAGCCGGTAGTGGGCGTTCAGGCCGCTCGGGTTCGGCAGAACCCACACCCGCGCGTCTGCGATCGTCTCCCCTTGGAGCCCGACGGCCGCCTTGGGGGCTCCGTAGGCGATGCGGTAGACGGTGATGCCGACGAACGCGACGACCTCGGGGCGCCAGGCGGCGACCTTCCCGCCCAGGGCGCGGGCGCCATCCACGAGCTCGTCGCGCCCGAGCTCGTCGGCCCGCGCGGTGGCCCGGTTCACGAGGTTCGAGATCGCGATCCCGCGGGAGGTGACCTGCGCGATCTCGGGCTCCTGGTAGCCGTCGCTCACGTCGATCACGAAATCGGTGATCCCGGCCGCGTGGAGCGCCTTGTAGAAACGGTTGCCGGGATGGGCGAAGTGGGCCTGGGCAGCGGCCGTCCAGAGGCTGGGGTTGATGCCGACGAACAGCAGGCGGACCTCGTCGCCGCGGAGATCGGGCACCGCCTCGCCGTGGTGCGCCTCGAGCTCCGCGCGTGTGAAGCCCACGGCCTCAGGCGCGGATCCGGTCGAGGGAGATCGTCACGAACGTAGCCGTCGCCCGCGCCACGACGTCGCCGTCCGCGTACGCCTCGCCCTCGGCGAAGAGCTTGCGACCCTCGCGCCCGACGACCCGGGAGCGGAACTCCAGCGGCTGACCCAGGGGGACGGGGGCGAGGTAGCGGACGGCGAGCTCACCGGTGAAGCCCGGCTGCTGCTCGAGCGTGAGGAGGTAGCCGAGGACGTCGTCGAAGATCGCCGCGACGATGCCGCCGTGGGAGCGCCCCGGCGCACCCTCGTACGCGGGGCCGAGCTCGACCGACGCGACCACGTCCTCGCCCTCCCGCCGCACGGTGGCGCCGATCCCGAGGGGGTTCTGCGAGCCGGAGACGAAGCACTCGTCGAAGTGGCTCACCGCCTCGCCTTCGCCGATCTCCACGTCGAACATGCGACGTTTCAGCTCCAGGAGGTCGCGCTCCCGCGCCGGGGCCCGCTCGAGGTCGTCGGCGACCCGGTGCGCCGCCTCGGTCACCCGCCGCAGCAGTTCGTCGTCGGCCTCGCGGCTCATCAGCGCGTGTCCGAAGCGGCGCAGGGCCTCGGCGGCCTCGGCCCGTCGGTCGTCGCTCATGCTCGGACGCTACCCGAGGTCATCGGGACTGAGCCGGGCCGCTTCCCTCTGGCGCGACGACCTCGACCTCTCCCGCCCGGCGCCCCTGGACGGTACGGACCCGCAGGCGCCAATCGTCGGACGTGACTTCGTCGCCGACCTGGACGAGCCGACCGAGCCTCTCCGTGAGGTACCCGGAGACGGTCTCGGAGGCGCCGCCTTCGAGCCGGCAGCCGGTGTGCTGCTCGAGCTCGTCGCGCCGCAGCGTCCCGGCAACCACCCAGTCGCCCGGGCCGACCTGCCGGGGCTCGATGGGCGTCGGGTCGAACTCGTCGGAGATCTCGCCGACGAGCTCCTCGAGGACGTCCTCGAGGGTGACGAGGCCCGCGGTCCCCCCGAACTCGTCGACCACGACGACCGCGTGCGAGCGGTCCCGGCGCATGTCGCGAAGCAGCGTCTCGAGGTCGCGGCTCTCTGGCACGGCGGGGATCGGGCGCAGGATCTCCGCGACCGTCACCGAGTCCAGGTCGGTCTCGTCGCTCGTCAGCACGTCCTTCACGTTGACCATCCCGACGATGTCGTCGATCACCTCGTGAAAGACGGGGAAGCGCGTGAACCCGGTCTCGTTCGCGCGGACGAGCACGTCGGACAGCGTCGCAGTGTCGGGCAGCGCCTCGAGGTCGACCCGGGAGGTCATCGCGGCTCCGGCGTCGATCGCGCCGAGACCGAGCGCGGCGGTGAGCACGCGCTCCTCCTGCGCCGGGAGCGTCCCCTCCCGGCGCGACTCGCGCAGAAGCAGGGCGAGCTCGCCTGGCGTGTGCACGAGGCTGAGCTCCGACCGCGGCGTGACGCCGACCAGCCGCACGAGCCCGTTCGCCGTCGCGTTCAGGGCGACGACCACGGGCCGGAGGACCAGGACGAAGGCGCGGAGGGCCCGCACGACGCGCAGCGACACCGCCTCGGGCCGCGCGAGCGCGATGTTCTTCGGGACCATCTCGCCGACGACCATGTGGAGGAACACGACGATCGCCAGCCCGACCCCGAACGCGATCCCGGTGCGCGCCGCGGTCGACAGGCCGGTCACATCCAGCAGCCCCGCGAGGAGGACCACGACCGCGGGCTCCGCGACCGCTCCGAGCCCGAGCGACGCCAGCGTGATCCCCAGCTGCGCGCCGGAGAACGTCAACGACAGCTCGCGCAGGGAGGCCATGACGCGCACCGCACGGCCGTCCCCGGCCTCGGCGAGCTCCTCGACGCGCGCCCGCCGAACCGCCAGCAGGCCGATCTCGGCCGCGACGAAGAAGGCGTTGGCCGCGAGCAGCGCGGCCCCGATGAGCAGCCCCTGCCAGACGGGCAGGTTGATCGCCAGCTCCTCCGCCTCGGCCGCGAGCACCACGGGGATCACGGCGCGACCGCCTCGGCGGTGGGAGCGAGGACGAGCTCGGCGATCCGGTTGCCGTCCATCCGACGGACGGTGAGGCGCCAGCCCACCTCGACGACCGCGTCGCCCTCCTCGGGGATGCGCCCGAGCCGGTCGAGGACGAGCCCGGCGATGGTCTCGTACTCACCTTCTTCGAATTCGGTCCCGAGGAAGCGCTCGACGTCGCCCACCCGCATGCGCCCGAGGACGACGAACCGCCCCGGACCGAGGCGACGGACCGCCGAGGTCCGGGGGTCGAACTCGTCCTCGATGGCGCCGACCAGCGCCTCGAGGAGGTCCTCGATCGTGACGATGCCGGCGACGCCGCCGAACTCGTCGACCACGACGGCGAAGGTGCGCCCTTCCCGCCGGAGCTGCGCGAGGGTTCCTCGCAGGCTGTGGTTCTCGGGGACGATCAGGGCCGCCGTCGCCAGGTCGGCGACGGCCGCCGTCGCGAGCGACTCCGGCGGGACGTCGAGGAGGTCCTTGATGTGGACCGTCCCGAGGACGTCGTCCTCGCTGGCCCCGCGGACCGGGAACCGGGAGTGGCCGGTGCGCCGGGTCGCCTCGCGGAGGGCCGCCAGCGGCGCATCCGCCGCGAGGAAGGTCACGTCGGGCCGCGGGACCATCACCTCGGTCACCCGCCGCTCCCCCAGCTCCACCGCCCGAAGCAGCAGCGCCGCCTGCTCGTCGCTGAGCGCGCCCTCCTCCCCCGACGCCTCGATGATCCGCGCGAGCTCGTCGGGGCTGTAGGCCGCGAGGAGCTCCTCCGGCGGCTCGACGCCGAGCCGCCGGGAGAGCCAGTTCGCCGACGAGTCGAAGAGCCGGATGACCGGACCGAACACGATCGAGTACGCGCGCATGGGGATCGCGGTCAGCAGCGCGGTGGGCTCCGGACGGGCGATGGCGAGGTTCTTCGGCGCCAGCTCCCCGGCGATCATCTGGAGGACCGACGACACGAGGACGGCGAGGACCACGACCGTCGCGGCGTCACCGCCGGGCAGGAGCCCCGCCACCGGCGCGAGGAGCCCTCCTAGGGCGTCCGCGGCGACGTAGCCGAGGACCAGCGAGCTGACCGTGATGCCGAACTGAGCCCCCGACAGCATGAACGACAGCCGGCGCATCTCGTGGAGCGCCGCCCGCGCCCGGCGGCTCCCGCGCGAGGCCAGGTCCTCGACCACCTGCCGACGCGAGGCGACGAGAGCGAACTCGGCGGCGACGAAGAGCGCGTTCGCGAGGATGAGAGCCGCGACGACGGCGAGCCCGAGTCCGACCGTCACAGCTTCCTATGGCCGTCGTCGCTCACGAGCGGAAGGCTACACGGCAACGCCGTCGTCGAGCCGGGGAACGGACGGCCGTACGCTCTCGCGGCGCCCGGTCGATCGCAGGGGACACTTCGCCAGATGCCAACAAGTCGAACGCCCGCCCCTGGCGGCGGAGGACGCTTCTGGCGCCCTGACCGGCCCTGGTACCGCCAGCCGGTCGTCGCGATCCTGCTCGTCCCCGGCGTCCTCCTCCTCGGCGTCGCCGTGCTCGTCTTCGTGTACCTGTTCGCCGCCATCCCCCTGCCGGGCGACATCGCCCCGGCCGCGACGATCATGCTCGACCGCAACGGCGACGAGATCGGCACGCTCCAGCCCGAGGCCGGCCGCCACGTCCCACTCGAGGAGCTCCCGGACCACGTGAAGGAGGCGGTCCTCGCGGCCGAGGACCGGGGCTTCTACGGACACTTCGGGATCTCGGTCACGGGGACGCTTCGCGCGCTGGTCACGAACGTCCGCGCCGGCGAGATCGAGCAGGGCGGATCGACGATCACGCAGCAGTACATCAAGAACGCCGAACTGTCGCCGGAGCGGACGTTCACGCGGAAGGCGAAGGAGGCGATCCTCGCGCTGAAGCTCGAACGGCAGTACTCGAAGGACGAGATCCTCGAGTTCTACCTGAACACGATCTACTGGGGCCGCGGCACCTTCGGCATCGAGTCGGCCGCCCTCACGTACTTCAGCGTGCCCGCCGCTGACCTCACGGTGAACCAGGCGGCGACGCTGGCCGGGATGATCCGCGCGCCGGAGCGGTTCAACCCCCTGAAGGACCCGGGCGCGGTCGACATCCGCCGCGAGTACGTCCTGGACGGGATGGTCGAGCACGGTTGGCTCCCCGCCGAGGAGGCACGGTCGGTCCTCGCGGAGGGTCTGCCCGAGACGAGCAGCCGGGAGCGGGTCGCCCTCGGTCCCCAGGCGTACTACGTGGACGCGGTCCGCGACGCGCTCGCGGACCAGCTCGGCGACGAGTTCGTCTACCGCGGGCTGACCGTCCACACCGAGCTCGACATGCCCATGCAGATCGCCGCGCACGACGTCCTCACGAAAAAGCTCGCAGACCTCCGCCAGACCCTGCGCGACGACCCGCCCTCTGAGGGTTTCGACGCGGGCCGCGTGAGCGGTGCGATCGTCTCGGTCGACCCGGAGGACGGCGGCGTCCGGGCGCTCGTGGGCGGGCCGAACTTCGCCCGCCAGCCGTTCAACGCGGCGATCGACGGCGGGAACCAGGCGGGCTCCGCCTTCAAGCCGTTCGGGCTCGCCGCCTTCACCGACGAGGGCTTCTCGCCCGAGTCGCGCTTCCCCGCCCCCGCGAAGCTCGAGGACGTGGAGTTCCCCAACGGGCAGGTCTACGAGGAGGTCAACAACTTCGGCGGCGCCTCGTACGGTGAGCAGAGCGTCCGGCAGGCGACGCTCACCTCGACGAACACCGTCTACGTCCAGATGGCGGCGGAGATCGGCTCCGATCGCGTCCTCGACCTCGCGCGGGAGGCCGGGATCCCCGAGGGCGCGATGGCGCCGGACCCGTCGCTCGTCCTGGGAACCTCCGACGTCCGCGTCGTCGACATGGCGAACGCGTACGCGACCTTCGCCTCGGGCGGCGTGCGCAACCTTTTCCGCCTCGTGCGGGAGGTCCGTGACGCCGACGGACGCGTGGTGCTCGAGCGCCAGCCGGAGAGCGACGGAGCCGTCAACTCCAATGTCGCCTACGTGGTGAGCGACCTCCTGGAACAGAACATCCAGTCGGGGACCGGCACGCGGGCCCAGATCGGACGGCCCGCCGCCGGCAAGACCGGCACGACGCAGGACAGCCGCGACACCTGGTTCGTCGGCTACGTGCCGCAGCTTTCCACCGCGGTCTGGTTCGGCCATCTCGACAACGACAGCATGGGCAACGTCACCGGGGGCAGCTACCCCGCCGAGGCGTGGGGTGAGTACATGCTGCGGGCAACCGAGGGCATGGAGCCGATCGGCTTCCCGGAACCGGACCTCACCGGCCTGCGGACGCTGAACGAGGAGCCGACACCGACGCCCACCCCGACACCGACGCCCACCCCGACCCCGTCGCCGACCGCGACGACCACCGAGTGCCCCGACGGCGGGGGCGGGTTCTTCGAGACCATCCTGCCGCCGGAGTCGTCGTGCCCCTCGCCGAGCCCGGAGGAGAGCCCGAGGGAGTCGGAGAGCCCGAGCCCGATCCTTCCGCCTCCGCCGGGGGAGAGCCCGAGCCCCTCGCCCGACGATGATGAGTCTTCGCCATCCCCCTCGCCGAGCCCCAGCGGGTAGCGGCGCTCAGGCGACGGCGCCCGAGGTGCGCAGCGCAGCCACGTCGAGGCCGAGCTCGCGCACGATCTCGTCGGTGTGCTCACCGACCTCCGGGGCGGGATCGCCCGCTTGGCCCGGGGTCCGCGAGAAGCGCGGCGCCGGCGCGGGCTGCCGGGCGCCACCGACCTCGACGAAGGTCTTCCGCGCTGCGAGATGGGGGTGGTCGGGCGCCTCGGTCAACGACAGGACCGGGGCCACGCACGCGTCGCTCCCCGCGAAGACCTCCGCCCACTCGTCGCGGGTCCGCGTGGCAAAGATCTCGGCGAGGCGGCGCTTCTGCTCGGGCCAGCGCGCCGTGTCGAACTGCGGCCACTCCTCTGGGTCGAGGTCGAGGCGGTCGAGGAACTCGGCGTAGAACTCCGGCTCGAGGCAGCCGACGGCGACGAAGCCGCCGTCCGCGGCGGCGTAGGTGTCGTAGAAGGGGGCGGCGCCGTCGAGGAGGTTGGTCGCCCGCTCGGGCTTCCACGCCCCGATCGCGAGGAGTCCGTGGAAGAACGCGGTGAGGCTCGCGACCCCGTCGACCATCGCCGCGTCCACCACCTGGCCGTGCCCGGACCGCTCGCGCTCGAAGAGTGCGGCGAGGACACCGAGCGCGAGGTAGGCCCCGCCTCCGCCGAAGTCGGCGACGAGGTTCAGCGGCGGCGGCGGCGGCTCGCCCGCACGGCCGATCGGGTGGAGCGCGCCCGCGACCGCGGCGTAGTCGATGTCGTGCCCGGCACGGTCGGCGAGCGGTCCGTCCTGCCCCCAGCCGGTCATCCTGGCGTAGACGAGACGCGGGTTTCGGTCGAGACAGGCGTCGGGCCCGAAGCCGAGCCGTTCCGCGACCCCGGGGCGGAACCCCTCGACGAGAACGTCGGCGCCGTCGACGAGCCGGAGCAGCACGTCGAGCCCGTCCGGGTGCTTGAGATCGACCGCAACCGAGCGCCGCGCGCGGGAGAGGCCGCCCATCGAGACCTCCTGGCCGGGCTTCCCGACCCTCGCGGCACGGTCGACCCGGATGACGTCGGCGCCGAGGTCGGCGAGGAGCATCACCCCGAACGGCGCCGGCCCGATCGCCGCCACCTCGACGATCCGGACGCCGGTGAGCGGGCCGTTGCCGTTCACTCGAGCTCCCTCAGGTCGACGACCGCACCGTTGTCGAGATCACGCTCCAGCAGGCTCCAGATGCCTCGTGCCGCCTCGTTAGGGTCGCGGAGCTGGTCGTTCGCGTGCAGCTCCACGAACCGCTCGACGTCGGGAAAGTCGTGCTCGGCCGTTTCGCGGATGCGCTCCTGCATCGGCGTGGCGACGACGCCGGGCGCGACGGCGATGACCCGGCAGCGGGAGCCGCGCCGGGCCCGCTCCGCGCCGGCGATGCGGACCCAGTGGTCCGCGGCCGCCTTCCCGGGGCCGTACGCCGACCAGCCCTCGCAGACACTGGTCGCGGCTCCGGACGTGATCTGGACGAGGTGCGCATCGACCCCGCCGTTGGCCTCGACCGCCCGGATGAAGGCGTCGCCGAGGACCTGCGGCGCGGCGCTGTTCAGCACCACCTGGCTCGTGTAGCCCTCGGGCTCCACCTCTCCCGCGAAGCCCATCGGGTCGAGGGTCGCCGCGCAATGGACGAAGACGGCGCGGTCGCCGACGAAACCCGCCAGCTCGCGCTGGAAGGAGCTGGCGGCGGCCTGCCAGCCCTCGGGACGGGAGAGGTCCGCGACGACGTGCTCGGTGCCCTCACGACCAGCCCGCCCGGCCGGCGCCTCCGGCGCCGCATCGCCGCCGCCGCGGCTGAGGTCGATGATCCGGGCGTCCTCCCACGGGACGGTTCGAACGAGGGCGGCGCCGATGCCGCTGGAGGCGCCGCTGATCCAGACGAGGGAGGAGGTCACGCTGCGAGCGTAACGTTGGGGACCTGGCAACCCGGAACGCAGGCTGGTGACACGGAGGTGGCGACATGGCGACGGTCTTCACGCGCATCATCGAGGGCGAGCTCCCGGGGCGGTTCGTGTGGAAGGACGACAGGTGCGTCGCGTTCCTGTCGATCAACCCGCTGCGGGAAGGGCACACCCTCGTCGTCCCCCGCGAGGAGGTCGACCACTGGCTCGACGCGTCGCCGGACCTCCTCGACCACCTCTTCGGTGTCTCGCGGCACGTCGGCGGGGCCATCCAGCAGGTGTGGCGGCCGGAGAAGGTCGGCCTCATGATCGCGGGGCTCGAGGTGCACCACCTCCACATCCACGTGAGCCCGATCGACGGCCTCCAGGACCTGAACTTCGCGAACGCCGCCCGGGACCCCGACCCCGACGTCCTCGACGAGAACGCCGAGCGCATCCGCAACGCCCTCCGCGACCTCGGTCACGACCACGTCGCCGACTGAGCCGCGGGCCCACCCGCGTCATCCACGGGTCCACCCCTGGTGCCCACGAAGCGGAAGCTCGTGGCGGAGATGACCCCGGCGTCGATCGCCGTGCGCTCCTCCTCAGCCGTGACGCCGTCCAGCTCGGGGTAGAGGTACGGGCCCCACTCGAAGTGCCGCTCGGAAAAGCGAGTCCGCAGCGCCTCGATCAACTCCGACGACGAGTGGAAGCCCTCCTCCTCGGCGGCGCCGGAAGCTGAAGAGGAGGCCGCGATGATCGTCCGCTCGCTCGAAGACGTGGCGGGGACGCGGCGCGAGACGCTCGCGCCGACCTTCTCGAGCCGCCGCCTCGTCCTCGCCGACGACGGGCTCGGCTTCTCCTTCCACGACACGATCCTCTGCGCGGGCCCGCTGCTCATCGACGAGCACCACGCGACAGAGGAGGGAACACGATGACCGACGCCGCAGTGATCACCGACCGCTACCCGTCACGGGTCGACGCCGAGCCGGGACTGCTCGAGCGCACCGATCCGGTCGTCCACGGCCTCGCCGACGACGGCCCACTGTCCGCCGACCAGGTCGAGCGGTTCGACCGCGACGGCTTCCTCTCGCTGCCCGGGATCTTCTCGGATGACGAGGTGGAGGCCCTGCTCGACGAGCTGGCGCGCATGTCGCAGGACCCGGACCTCCTCGGCGACGACCGCACGATCAGGGAGCCGGAGGACGACGCGGTGCGCTCGATCTTCGAGGTGCACCTGTTGAGCGACCTCGTGGCGGAGACCGTCGCCGACGCCCATATCGCCGACGCCGCACGGCAGCTGCTCGGCGACGACGTCTACGTGCACCAGAGCCGGATCAACTTCAAGCCCGGCTTCAAGGGCCAGGAGTTCTACTGGCACTCGGACTTCGAGACCTGGCACACCGAGGACGGCATGCCCGCCATGCGGGCGGTCAGCATGTCCGTCTCCCTCACCGACAACCATGAGGCGCCGCGCCGACGTTCAGAGGAGCGCGCCGGGGTTCATGATGCCGGCGGGGTCGAGCTCGCGTTTCGCGGCGGCAAGCGCGCGGGCGAAGGGGTCGGGGCGCTGGCGGTCGTACCACGGCCGGTGGTCGCGGCCGACCGCGTGATGGTGGGTGATGGTCCCGCCGGCGGCGAGGATCGCCTCGCCGACGGCGGCCTTGATCTCGTCCCACTGCTCGACCTGCGAGCCGTCGCGGCCGGGGGCGACGACGGTCCAGTAGGGGGCGGCGCCGTCGGGGTAGGCATGGGTGAGCCGTACCGCGACGTGGGCAGCACCGCACACCTCCTCGGCGGCCGTGCGGGCAGCCTCGCTCACGGACGTCACGAAGCCGTCGAGGCGCTCCCAGGTCATCGCCGACTCGAAGGTCTCGACGACCGTGCCGAGGGCGACGAGCGCATCGCGGAGGTAGGGCGCCTGGAGGAACGTCTCCCGCCAGCGACCGCCTGCGCCCTCGGCCGCGCCGGTTCGGTCGCCTTCCCGGAGGTGCGGGCCGTCGACCGACGAGGCGCCATGGTCGCGGCAGAGCTCGACCGCGCGATCGACCCAGGGGTCGAGGGGGTGGTCGGCGGACTCGAAGCCGAGGACGAGCACGGCGACCGAGCCGTTCCCGGCCCCCGAGATCGCCGCCTCGGCGGGATCGAGGAGGCGGCAGCCCGCCGGACAGAGCCCCGACTGGGTGAGCGCCCGCACCGCCCCGGCCCCGGTCGTGAAGTCCGGGAAGGTGACGGTCGCGTCGGCCCGGAAGACGGGGCGTGCGATCACCCGCACCCACGCCTCGGTGACGACGCCGAGAGAGCCCTCGCTGCCGAGCAGGAGCCGGTCGGGCGACGGTCCGGCGCCTGACGCCGGCAGACGGCGGGACTCCCAACGCCCGGTCGGGGTCACCGCAGAGACCGCCTCGACGTGATCGTCGATGTGGGTCCTGAGCGTCGCGTGGTGGCCGGCCGCCCGGGTCGCGATCCAGCCGCCGAGGGTCGAGAACTCCCAGGACTGGGGGAAGAACCGCAGGGTCAGCCCGTGGGGCCGCAGGCCGTCCTCGATCGCCGGCCCTGGGGTGCCCGCCCCGATCCGTGCGGCCTGCGAGCCGACGTCGACCTCGAGGATCCCGGCGAGTGCCGCGAGGTCGAGGCTGACCGTGAGCCCGTCGTCCGGCGGCCGCGTCACGCCACCGACCACCGACGTCCCGCCGCCGAACGGCACGCACGCGGCGCTCGCGTCGGCGCACCAGTCGAGAATCCGCGCGACGTCCTCGGCGTCGTCCGGCATCGCGACGAGGTCAGGAAGCCCGGGCACGTCGCCGCGGAACGCCCGAGCGACGTCGCGGAAGGACTGCCCGTGGCCGTGGAGGGCGCGCAGGTACCGGTCGTCGGTGACCTTCGCCAGCGCCGGGGGAGGCTCGAGACGCGGCGGGGCGAGATCGAGGTCCTCGACGTCGGCGGGGTCACGGACGGTCAGGCCGTCGAGCCCGAACCGGCGGGCGATCTCCGCCCCGAGGCTCTCGAGCGCGTCGCGATCCAGGTGCCGCTCCTGGTCCCCCCATCCCCACCAGGACCGTGTCACCGCGCCCCACCGAGGAAGGCGCTCACACGCCGGGCGCAGGCCTGGGGCCGTTGCTCCGGCAACGCATGGGCGGCCGCCATCGTCGCGCCGTCGGCCGCCTCGTGGAGGATGACCTCGGCAGGGACCGTCTCGGTCGGCACTCGGGCGGCTACACGTCGGGGTGGAGGAAGCTCCCGGCCCCGGTCGTCCCGCCGTCGACGACGAGGACGGTGCCGGTGATCCACGAGGCCGCGTCGGAGGCGAGGAACCTCACCGCGTTCGCGACGTCCTCGGGCTCACCCAGGCGTTCGAGCGGGTGCGCCTTGGCGACCGCCTCCTCGTTCCACGTGTAGAGGATCTCGGAGAAGTCGGTCTTCACGATCGCGGCCGCGACCGCGTTCACCCGGACCCCGGGTGCCATGTCGTGGGCGAGCTGGCGGGTGAGGTGGTGAAGGGCGGCCTTCGACACGTTGTAGGCCCCGAGGGCGGGCGACGGGCGCAGCCCGCCGACCGATCCGACATTGACGATCGCGCCGCCGTGGTCGGCCATCCACCGCCGCCACGCCTCGCGCGCGAAGACGAGCGGTGCTCGCAGGTTGACCTGCCAGGTCTTGTCGACCGCGCCGAGATCGGTGTCCTGGATCGGTGCCGCGACCGGGTTCGTGCCGGCATTGTTCACGAGGATGTCGAGCGACCCGAAACGCTCGACGGTCCGGGCCACCGCGTCCGCGACGTGCTCGTCGTCACCGACGTTGCCGGCGACCGGGAGCACGCGCTCGGCGTCGAGGGCGTCGGCGGCCTCGGCGAGCGGATCCGGCTTCCGGCCGGTGATCGTGACCCCCTTGGCGCCGCCGTCGAGCAGCTCGCGCGCCACCGCGAGCCCGATCCCGCGGCTCGCGCCGGTCACGAGGGCGGCCTTCCCGTCGACACGCACATCCACGGGTCAGTCCTCCTCGTCGTCGAATTCCTCGTCCTCGTCCTCGTCGAGGTCGACGTACTCGTCGAGGTCCTCGAAGTCGTCCTCGGCTTCGTAGTCCGAGGCGAGCGCCTCGACCTCCCTGGCCATCCGGACGTCCGCCTCGGTGACGGCGTCCGCGCTGTGGGTCCGAAACGACACGACGACCTCGTCGAAGTAGATCTCGAGGTCCGGGTGGTGGTTCTCGTCCTCGGCGAGGTCCGCGACGTCGTTCACGAAGTCGATCGCCTCCCGGAAGGAGACCCAGCCGTACGTCTTCGTGATCGCCTCGCCGTCGAACTCCCACCCGGGGAGCCCGCCGATCGCGGTCTGGATCTCGCTGTCCGTCAGTGCGTCCATGGGCACATCGAAGCAGAACCGCGGCTGCGCCGTCGCCTGCGGCTCCACAGGAGGCGGGTTGGTAGCGTCGGACCCGCCGACGACGGAGGTCCTGTGGAGGTCGACGAGGTCCGCGAGTTCCTGCGCGAGAAGCACCGGGCGGTGCTCGCCACCTTCCGACAGAGCGGCGACGTCCAGCTCTCCCCCGTCACCGTCGGCGTCGACGAGGACGGGAAGGCGGTCATCTCGACGCGCGAGACCGCGATGAAGACCCACAACCTCCGCCGCGACCCACGCGCCTACCTCTGCGTCATGAACGACGCCTTCTTCGGCCGCTGGGTGCGGGTCGACGGGACAGCGGAGATCGTCGAGCTGCCGGAGGCGATGGAGCCGCTCGTCGAGTACTACCGGCGCATACGCGGCGAGCACCCCGACTGGGACGAGTACCGCGAGGTGATGGAGCGGGAGCGGCGCGTGCTCCTGCGCATCAGCCTCGATGAGGTCGGCCCGGACCGGTCGGGCTGACGTGGAACCGTTCACCGAGGAACACGAGCAGCTCCGCGCCGCGATCCGGCGCTGGGTCGGCGAGGAGCTCGCCCCCCACGCGGACGAGTGGGAGGAGGCAGGCTGGTTCCCCGACGAGGTCTTCCACCGCGCAGGCGAGCTCGGCCTCCTCGGCCTCACCGTGCCGGAGGAGTACGGCGGGCAGGGCGGCGACTACTGGAGCACGGTCGTCCTCGGCGAGGAGCTCGGCGGCGCGGGCTGCGGCGGCGTGCCGATGGCGCTCGCGGTCCAGACCGACATGGCGACGCCGCCGATCCTGAAGTTCGGCACCGACGAGCAGATCCAGCGCTACCTCGTCCCGGCGGTGAAGGGCGAGAAGATCTCGTGCCTCGGCATCACCGAACCCGACGCCGGCAGCGACGTCGCGCGCATCCGGACCCGGGCGGAGCGTGACGGCGACGGCTGGGTCGTCAACGGGGCGAAGATCTTCATCACGAACGGGGTCCGCGCCGACTTCTGCACGATGGTCGTGCGCACGTCCGGCGGGCCGGAGGACGGCTACGACGGCATCTCGCTGTTCCTCGTCGACACCGACCTCCCCGGATTCACCGTCGCCCGCAAGCTCGACAAGGTCGGGATGCTGTCGTCGGACACCGCCGAGCTCAGCCTCGAGGACCTGCGGGTCCCGGGCGAGGCACTGCTCGGCATCGAGGGGCAGGGCTTCAAGCAGATCATGTGGGAGCTCCAGGGCGAGCGGCTCATCGCCGCGATCCAGGCCGTCGGCGGGGCGCAGCGCATCTTCGAGCGCACCGTCGCGTACGCGAAGGAGCGCGAGGCGTTCGGCCGCCCGATCGGGTCGTTCCAGGTGCAGCGCCACCGCCTCGTCGAGATGGCGACCCGGATCGAGGCGTGTCGCCGGCTCGTCTACGACTGCGCGGACAAGTGGAACCGCGGCATCTACGCGACCACCGAGATCGCGATGGTCAAGCTCGCGACCGCCGAGATGGGCTTCTGGGTCGCCGACGAGGCGATGCAGCTCCACGGCGGCTACGGCTACTCCACGGAGTTCCCGATCGAGCGGTCGTGGCGCGACAGCCGCCTGAGCCGCATCGGTGGCGGCAGCGACGAGGTGCAGCGTGAGATCATCAGCCGGCTGATGGGGCTCTAGACCATGCAGGGACTCGACACCGCCCCGGCCGCGGGCGACGCCGCCCGCGGGACCCGCCTCCCCCTCTACCGCGAGGAGCACGAGGCGCTGCGCACGACCGCGCGGACGTTCGTGGAGCGCGAGATCGCGCCGCACGTCGAGGAGTGGGAGGAGGCGCGGGACTTCCCCCGCGAGCTGTTCCGAACCGTGGCCGACGCCGGCCTCTTCGGCATGAAGTTCGACGAACGCTGGGGCGGCAGCGGGGCGGACTACCTCGCCGAGGCGGTCTGGGTCGAGGAGCTCGCCGGCGGCGGCTCCGGCGGCGTGGCCGCCGACCTCGGGGCGCACTCGCAGCTCGCGATGCTGTACGTCGACGCGGCCGGCGATGACGCCCAGAAGGAGCGCTATCTCGCCCCTGGCATCGCGGGCGAGTCGCTCGGGGCGCTCGCGATCACCGAGCCCGGCGCCGGCAGCGACGTCGCGTCGATCGCGACCCGGGCGGAGCGAGACGGCGACGGCTGGAAGCTCTCCGGCAGCAAGGTCTTCACGACGAACGGGGCGTGGTGCGACTGGATCGTCGTCGCCGCCAAGACCGACCCCGACGCGGGCCACGGCGGCATCAGCCTCTTCCTCGTCGACGCCGACCTCCCAGGCGTCGGACGCCAACGGATGAAGCTGCTCGGGTGGCGGACCTCGCACACGGGCGAGCTGACCTTCGACGGCGTGGCCCTCCCGGGGGATTCGCTCCTCGGCGGGGAGGGGCGCGGCTTCTACACGATCATGGGCAACTTCGTCTGGGAGCGGCTTACGATGTCGCTCGGCGCCGTCGCCGGCGCCGGGCGGACGCTCCAGGCCGCGATCGACTACGCGCGGCAGCGGACCGCCTTCGGCCGGCCGGTCGCGAAGTTCCAGGTCTGGCGCCACCGCTTCGCCGACCTCGCGACCGAGATCGCGCTCGGCCGCTCGCTCACCGAGCACGCGCTCCGCCTCTACGTGAACGGCGAGGACGCGGTGCGGGCGGCGGCGATGGCGAAGCTCCACACCCAGCGGACCGCCTGGAAGGTCGCCGACGAGTGCGTCCAGGTCCACGGCGGCTACGGCTACATGATGGAGTTTCCCGCCCAGCGCTGGTGGCGCGACGCCCGCCTCGGCCCCATCGGCGGCGGCACCGACGAGATCATGCGCGAGATCATCGCCCGCACCTACGACCTCTGAACGCCACCTGTCGCCCTCCGTGGGCATCCGCAACCACTCCGCGGCGGCCGAGAGTCAGAGGACGCCGGTCTTGACGCCGATGACCGCCAGCAGGGCGAGGAAGACCGCGACGAGGCCACCGCCGAGCACCACGCTCGCCTGGGCCTGTAGTGAGGGTCGGCGCACGAGCCCGTGAGCCGCGCCGATGGCGGCGCCCGCCGTCGGGAACAGGACGTGCTAGCTGTCTGTTCGTCGTCCCCCATCCGCCCCTGCCTGTCACTCGCTTCCCATTTGTACGCGCTTCGGGTCCTCCCGGCTGGGACGCACCCTGACCATTTAGGTACAATGCTTAATTAGAACTTCTCTTCATAGTTCATAGTGGGCGTTGGTTGGAGGCTTTGTGGAGGAGGCTGTGCTGCGGGCCATCGCGAATCCGCGTCGGCGGAGGATCCTCCGGCTCGTGTGGGACGAGGAGCGGTCGTCGGGCGAGATCGCGTCGCACTTCGACGTGACCTGGCCGTCGATCAGCCAGAACCTGCAGGTCCTCGAGCGCGCGGGTCTCGTCCGCATCCGGCGGGAGGGCACGAGCCGCCTCTACCGGGCGGACCGCGAGCTGCTGCGCCCGCTCGAAGAAGTCCTCACGGCGATGTGGGAGGCGGACCTCGATCGGCTCGCCGACCTCGTCGAGGACGAGGAGCGGTCGTCGGGC
>JBOHEE010000180.1:0-5094 GCA_050700895.1 Nitriliruptorales bacterium
GCTCCGGGGAGCGCTCCTCGCCGCCGGGACCCGGGCGTCGGTCTCCTCGCTGGAGGGGCACGTGAGAGCGGCGGTCGAGGAGGGCGATGGCGGCGCCGTACCCGAGGCGGCGGCGACCGTCGACGCCCGTGGCAAGAGCTACCAGGCCGGCGTCGTGGTGACGATGCGGCGGATCATGGAGATTCCCCCCGGCGAGCACCTCGAGGTGCTCACCGACGTCCAGGGGGCGCCGGCCGCGTTCGCCCGCTGGGCCGACCGGGCCGGCCACCCGGTCATCGACGTGTCGCGGATCCGCGACCTCAAGGGGCGGACCGCCGTCCGTCTCCTCCTCCGCCGATCGCAGACCGCACCCGGAGGCCGGACGTGAACGTGCTCCTGCTCACCGCGCGCGACCCGCTCCAAGCGGCCGACGTCGCGCATCCCGCCCGACTCGCACGGCACCTGGCGGCAAGCGGCCACCAGGTCGTGCTCGTCCTCCTCGAGGACGCGGTGACGCTCGCGCGGGTCGGACACGCCTGGGGCGACGCCCTCGCCGCCGCCGAGGAGGCGGGCGTGCGCGTCGTCGCCGAGCAGGAGGCGCTCGCCCGCCGGGCGGTCCACCGGCTGGCGCCCGGGGTGAAGTCCACGGGGATCGGGGAGGTCGTCGACGCGCTCTTCGACTGGGCCGAACGCACGGCGTGGATGTGAGGAGGCGGGAGGATCCAGATGACTGACCGGAGTGGGAGGACCCTCGCGCTCGTCCTCGGGACCGGTCCCGAGGAAGGGGCGACCCTCGCTGCCCTCCAGCTCGCCGACGAGGCGATGGCGCGCGGCCACCGCGTCGCCGTCTACGCCTACGGCGACGGCGTCCGTACCGGCGCGGAGGACTCGACGGCGGGTCCCCTCGTCGCGGCGCTCCTCCGTGACGGCGTTCACGGCGGCCGCCTCAGCTGGGTCGCGGACCGCGACGACCTGCGCGCGGACATCGGCGAGCGCCAGGTCCCCGGCGTCGTGGACGGCGACGGCGGCGACCTCTGGCGCTTCGTCCGTGACGCCGACGTCGTGCTGGGGGTGAGCCGCTGATGGTCACCCGGGTCCTGTCGGTCCTGCGCAGCGCCGACCCGGGCGCCGCGCGCCCCGCCGACCCCGTGCTCGACCTCAACGCCTACGCCCTCGCCGAGGACGTCGAGCTCACGCTCGTGCTGAAGGCGGCGGGGGTCGAGCTCGGCCTCTCCGGGGCGCTTTCACGCGCGGCGACGGTCGGCGGGCTCGAGGTCCCCGCGCCCGTCGCCGGCGACGACCTGCGCGCGCTCCTGGCGAGCGGCGTCCGCGTCGTCGCCGTCGAGGAGGATCTGAGCGCGCGCGGCATCGACGTCACCGATCTCCTCGAGGGCATCGAGGTGCTGCCGGAGACCGACCTCGGGGACCTGCTCGTGGGTCACGACGTGGAACTGACCTGGAGCGTGACGTGAAGGAGGGACGATGAGCACCACCGAACCACTCGCCATCGACGTCCGCGGCCCGCGGTTCTCCGCCGCCATCACGATGGTGGTCCTCGCCACGGCGATCGTGATCCAGGGGACCGTCGGGACCGCGCTGCTGGCATGGCAGGTCGCGGTCTTCGCGGTCGCGAGCATCGCCGGGCTGCGCTGGTCGCCCTACGGCAACGTGTTCCGCTTCCTGAAGCGCCGGCTCGACCTCGGTCCTCCCCCGGAGGTCGAGCCCGAGGGCCCGCCGCGTTTCGCGCAGACGTGCGGCCTCGTCTTCGCCGGGGCCGGCGTCGTGGCGATCCTCGCCGGCGCCGAGCTCGTCGGCTGGATCCTCGCGGGCATCGTGCTGGCCCTCTCCGCACTGCTCGCGCTGACCGGGCTCTGTGTCGGCTGTGAGCTCTACCTGCTCGGACAGCGGCTGAGGACCCGCGGCACCTGATGGATCCGGTCGTCGTCCGCCTCCTCCTCGTCGTCGCCGTCGTCGCGCTCGCCGGCGTCGCGGGTCGCTGGTGGCAGCGACGTGGCCGTGAGGTTCGTGAGGGGTCGGGTCGGTTCCGCCCGGAGGAGCTCGACGCCGTCGGTCTCGACGGGCAGGACGCCGAGGTGCGCGCGCTCCTCCTCGGCTCGCCCGCCTGCGTGCCGTGTCGGCGCGTGAAGGAGGTCCTCTCGGAGGTGGCTGCCCAGCGGGAGGGGTTCCGTTGGGTCTCGGTCGACGCGGGCGACCACCTCGAGCTGACGAGCACCCATCACGTCCTGCGCGTCCCGACGCTCTTCGTGCTCGCGCGTGACGGGCGCATCCTCGCGCGCACGAGCGGGGTCCCGGCGACGCGCGACCTCGTCCACCTCGTGGATCAGGAGTCGGGGCGGAGTGCCGTAGCCTGAGTCCTGACATGGCGTTCCTCGCACCGTCCCCCGTCACCCCGGTCGTCGTGACCGGGGCGGACCGCGCCGGGTACCTCGACGCGGTCCTGTCCCAACGGGTCGAGGGGCTCGCGGAGGGGGAGGTCGCGGGGGCGCTACTGCTCGACCAGCACGGCGGTCCGCTCGCCGTGATGGACGTCTGCGTGCTCGTGGACCGGATCGTCCTCCTCGTCCCCGACCGGGAGCTGGCGTCCGAGGTCGCCGAGACCCTCGGCAGCCGTACCTTCCTGAAGGACGCGCGGTTCGCCCTGGCCGACCTCGTCACGTGGTCGCTCCGCGGGACGGACGCCCGGGAGGTCGCCGGCAAGGCCGGCCTCGACCCGGGAGTCGGCGCCGTGACCGAGGAGGAAGACCTCCTCGTCGCCGGGCGGGAGAGCGGGATCGACCTCGTCGGTCCGGCGGACCCGGTCGACGAGGCGATCGAGGCGCTCGTCGCCGCCGGCACCGAACGCGCCGACGGCGAGCGCCTCGAGACCTGGCGGATCGAGCACGGCCTGCCCGCCTGGCAGCGCGAGATCCGCCCGCCCCATCTGCCGGAGGAGGCGGGGCTGCTGCCGACCCACGTCCACCTCGCCAAGGGCTGCTACCCGGGGCAGGAGGCGGTGGCGCGGATGTGGAACCTCGGCCGGCCGCGGCGGCGGCTCGCCCGCGTCGACGTCTCCGGCGAGGCGGGGGCGGGATGGACCACCGGCAAGGGCCGCACCCAGGTGGAGGTGACGAGCGCGGCGCCGGGCGACGATCCCCGTCCGGCTCTCGCATTCGTCCCCCCCGATGCGGAGCCGGGCGACCGCTACGACGACACGACCGGAGCGGTCGTGGTGCGCGACCTCGTCGGCGAGGGACGGCCGATCCCGGGCCACGATCCCTCGGTCGTTCGTCGCAGGGACCGTCGCGACGCGGAGTAGTCTCCCGCGGATGTCCGAGCGCAGGAACGCAGCCGCCGCCGACGCGAGCCGTCCCCACGAGCCCGAGGACGGTGCGCCGACGATCGTCGACGTGTTCGTCGAGGTGCCGAGGGGATCCCGCAACAAGTACGAGTACGACGACGCGATCGGGCGCTTCCGCCTCGACCGCATGCTCTTCAGCGCTGTGCACTACCCGGGCGACTACGGCTTCATCCCCGACACGCTCGCGGAGGACGGCGACCACCTCGATGCGCTCGTCGTCCTGAGCGAGCCGACGTTCCCCGGGTGCCTGATTCCCGGCCGCGTCATCGGGGTGATGCACATGGTGGACGAGAAGGGGCCCGACGCGAAGATCCTCACCGTGCCCGACCGCGACCCCAGGTGGCGACACATCGAGGGCCTCGACGACGTCCCGCGGCACCTGAAGGACGAGATCCGGCACTTCTTCTCCATCTACAAGGACCTCGAGCAGAAGAAGGCGGAGGTGCACGGCTGGGGGACCCGGGACGACGCGATCGACGAGCTGGCGGCGAGCCGCGAGCGATTCGAGGCCAGCGGCGCCCCGCCCTTCAACCCGGACCGCCAGGATGCCGATGGAAGCAGGCGGGGGACGGAACGTGGAGGGATGACGTGAGCGAGAACCTCGGCCGACGCCGTCTCGATCGCATCCTGGAACCCGGCTACCTCGCCGACCTCGGTGCGCGGCCGACCGAGGAGATCCGCGCGATGCGGGACGAGTGCGAGGAGGAGGAGAGCGGCGTCTCCTTCGCCCGCCGGGTGACCCAGGGCAAGCTCGACATCGTCCGGGCGGAGGCGCTCCGCCGACGCGAGGTCGCTCCAGACCAGGACACCCTCACCCGACTCCTCGACGCCCTCCCCGAGATCCTCGGCGACGACCCCCCGGGAACCCCGCTGCGCGCCCGGGTGACGCGCTTGCTCGTATCCCCGGCGGTCCAGCACCACCGTCGCGACGTCGAGCGGGTCGCGAGCGAGTCGACGCTGGCGTCGCTCTCGGAGCGGTCGACGGAGGAGCTCGCCCATCTCGTCGAGCTGCTCGACGCCAAGGAGCACGAGCTGTCGGCGCTGCGGCACCAGCTCTTCGATCGTCTCGACGCCCTGCAGGCGGAGCTCGCGCGCCGCTACAAGGAGGGTGTCGCCGACGTGTCGGAGATCCTCCCCAAACTGGCGTGATGAGGGGTTCAGGGGCCTCAAGAAGTGGCGCGCGGCCAGACAAGTCTCTCGCAGCCGCGCGGAACGCAGGCCCCGACTGATGGGGAGGTGCGTGGCGCTCGCGGACACGACGCGCCGCGACGGTCACGGCCACTTCCGGGTCGAGTCGAGCCACTGCGGCCACCTCGTCGTCGTCACGCCCGACGGGCAGGTGGCGGCCCTCGGCGATCCCGACCGGGTGACGTTCGTGCGGTCGGCGGCGAAGCCGTTCCAGGCCGCCGCGTGCCTCGAGCTCCTGCCCGACGGCCTCCCGTCGGACCTCCTCGCCGTCGGCTGGGCATCGCACACCGCGGAGCCGGAGCATCTCGCGGCGGTCACCGCGCTGCTGGCGCTGGCGGGGCTCCGTCCCGAGCAGGTCACGACGCCGTCGCTCGGGACCGGGGCGGGCCGCCTCGCCTACAACTGCTCGGGCAAGCACGCTCTCTTCGCGCTCGCGGGGCACACGCTCGGCGAGCGCGGACCGCAACTGCTCGACCCGGGCGGGTCGCTCCAGCGCCACGTCCTTGCCCGGCTCCGCTCCGCACTCGGCGAGCCCGCCGGGCTCGGCGTCGACGGCTGCGGCGCACCGG
>JBOHEE010000181.1:0-16733 GCA_050700895.1 Nitriliruptorales bacterium
CGACATCCGCGATCTGCTCACCGCCCCTGCGCCACGATGAACGTCACCACCCACAGTCACCCTCGCGTGCCCACCCAGCGACACCAACACCGTCGCGACCGAAGACAAGAAGGGTGGCTGCCTACAAAGGTTCTCCCCGATCGGGGGGTAGGGGATGTAGGCCTCCGCCTTGCCCTCGTCGAGGATGTCGCTCGTGACGGGCTTCGGGGGCAACGTTGACGCGCTCATCGGATCTCCTCCCCGGCCTTTAGCGTGTAACATACAAGATACTAGCAGCAGTTGTCAGGTGATGTCTCGCATGTGACATGTAAGGTGACCTCCGTGAGCCCGGTTCCCTTCATCGACCGTCCGGACAGCCTGGCGCAGCGGGCCTACAAGGCGGTGCGGCAGGCGATCAAGGACGGTGACCTCGCCGGCGATCAGCTCTACTCCGAGAACGAGCTCGCAGGCTCGATGGGCATCTCGCGCACGCCGGTGCGCGAGGCGCTGATCGAGCTCAGCCGCGAGGGTCTCGTGGAGATCGTCCCCCAGCGGGGCTTCCGCCTGCGCTCGCTCACCGAGGAGGAGGAGCACGAGGTCTTCGCCCTGCGCATCGTGCTCGAGGGCTTCGTGGCCGAGCGGCTCGCGTCGAAGGCCAACGCGGCGGACGTCGCAGAGCTGCGGGCCGTGCTCGACCGCCAGCGGGATGCCTTCGACGACCCCGACACGTTCCTGAGCCACGACGAGACCTTCCACCTCCTCATGCCGCGGCTCGTCGGTCTCGAACGGACCCACCAGATGATGGTGACGCTGCGTGGCGCCCTCTGGCTGATGGGCTCCAGCGCCCTGGCCTACCCCGCTCGGGCATCGGAGGCCTACGCCGAGCACGAGGCGGTCGTTGACGCCATCGCGGCGGGGGACGTGGATCGGGCCGTGCAGGCGGCCGAGGCGCACGTGTCACGGACCGCCGAGGCCTTCCGCCGCTTCCGGGAGAGGCTCGTCGGCGCGGCGCCTCACGCCGACAGCGACGCGGTGAGCTGACGCGCGATGCCGAGCACCGCCGCGTCAGCGGCGGCGGTGACCTGCAGTCCGACGGGAAGCCCGTCGCCGCGCAGCGGCAGGGAGATCGCGGGCACGCCGACCACGTTGGCGAGCCGCGTGTTCGCGACGAGCCGAGCGGCGACCGCGGGCGAGACCGCCTCCTCGATGCGCGGTGCGAGGACACCGACCGTCGGGCCGACGACGCAGTCGACATCGCCGAGCGTCCGGCTCATCCTCGCGCGCAGTTCCTCCCTCGTCCGGAGCGCGGCGACGTAGCCGGCAGGCGAGTCCCTGGAGCAGCCGCGCGCGGACGTCGGAGCCGTAGTCGGTAGGGCGTGCGAGCAGCTCATCGCGGTGGATCGCCGCCGCCTCCGAGAACATGATCGCCGTGCTCACGGCGAAGACCTCGTCACCGACCGGCCAGTCCACGTTCGAGACGGTCGCGCCGCCCGACTCAAACCGGCGGACCGCTGCGGCGACCCGGTCGGCGACGTCACCGTCGGCGGCCTCGAGTTCCGCCTCTACCACCCCGATCCGTCGCACATCGAGCGTCCCGTTGACCGGGAGCGCCAGCGTTTCATGCACACGCGTGACGGTGGCGACGTCCCGGGCCACCAGACCGACGTGATCGAGCGTGGGCGAGAGAGGAAAGACCCCGTCGGTCGGGTAGGTGTCGCAGGAGGGCTTGTAGCCGACGACGCCGCAGAGGGCTGCGGGGATGCGCACCGACCCCCCGGTGTCCGTGCCGAGGGCGAACGACACCGACCCGTTCGCGACCGCGACCGCCGAGCCGGAGCTCGATCCGCCCGGGACCCGGTCGGGATCGACCGGGTTGCCAGCGGTGCCGACATGGGCGTTGAGGCCGGTGACGCCGAAGGCGAACTCGTGCAGGGTTGTCGTACCGAGGAGCGCCGCTCCGAGCGTCCGGAGTCGCGCGACGATCTTCGCGTCGGCCGGCTCGGGTTCGGCGTCGTCACGCACGGCCGATCCGGCCCCGAGACGGTGGCCCGCCACCGAGATGAGGTCCTTCACCGCGAAGGTAAGCCCTGCCAGCGGACGCCCTGCCCCGTCGACGGGAGGGGCCTCGAAAACCGCGGTGAATGGACCCCCCTCGGAGGCGAACCAGGCGGGGTCGGCATCACGAGCGGGGGCCGGCCCGTCCTGGCTCGCCGCTGTGACCCCGCGACCTCGGTTCTCCCACCTGGGCCAGTGGAGCTCTCCCCCGATGCGGTCCACGACCTCGGCGAGCGGCGCCTCGTCGGGGCGCGTCTCAGGCGGCAGCAGCTCGGCGAGGGCGCGGATCCGCGCCGCGCTGCTCATGTCTGACCTCGAAGTACGTCGAGCACCTCGATCTCGTAGTCGATGGTGAGCACGTCGTTGCGCTCGTTGTCGCGCAACTCCGCGACGAAGCGTCGCGCCGAGCGGATCCCTCCCTGAGCGGGGACCGTCCCTGCGAAAACGGCGAACGGGTGGCGTGGCGGCTCCTGCCAGGGGATCGTCGCGAGCAGCTCGCTCGGCGAGAGGAGGGATGCGAGGGCGCCGTCCTGGTAGAGGACGCGCTCCCCGTCCTGCTCGATCCAGCTCCGCAGGTGGAGGGCGTCCCAGTGGTCCTCGACGTCCTCGAGCGGCCAGACGCGCCCCGAGACGACCTTCGGGCAGGCGAGCTTGGACAGCGCGATGTCCCTCGTCTCCGCGAGCCGGTCGGTGTGGTCCGAGCCGAGGGCCACGAAGGTCTCGCGGCCACGGAGGACGAGCACCGCCTCGGCCTCGCCGGAGGTGCGGTCGTGGGTGACCGTCACGATGCTCTCCTGGGTGACGAGGCGCGCGGGAACGACGTAGAAGCTCGGGATCTCGTCCGGCACCGGCACACCCTCGTTCGTGAGCTCGAGGAGGTGCTCCTCGGCGGCCTCGCGGTCGCGGCCCGTGAAGCCGGCGACGACCGCGCAGGCGAGGTCGACGTCGAACGTGTCCCGACCCGCGACGATGAACCTCACGCTGCCCCCTCCCCGAGGTAGGCGTCGCGAAGACGGGGGTCCTCGCGGTCGATCGCGTCCGCTGGGCTGGCCAGCGCCACCTCGCCGAGCCGTAGCACGAGCACCTCGTCGGCGAGCTCGAGGACGCGCTCCACCTGCTGCTCGACGATGACGAGCCCGATGTCGTGGTCCCGGAGCTCCGCGAGACGGGCGTAGACGTCGCGGGCGATCTTCGGTGCGAGGCCGAGCGAGGGCTCGTCGAGCAGGACGAGCCGCGGGTCGCCTATGAGGGCCCGGCCGATGCTCAGCATCTGCTGCTGCCCGCCGGAGAGCCGCCCCGCGAGCTGTTCGGAGCGCTCGGACAGGACCGGAAAGAGCCGGTTGACGCGGGCGACGGCGGTCTCGAACCGATCGGTCGGCAGGTGGAACCCGCCCAGTCGGAGGTTCTCGCGGACGGTCAGGTCGGGGAAGATGCGGCGACCTTCGGCGACGAGCGAGATGCCGAGCCGGCTGCGGCGGTCGGCGGGCGTCCGCGCGAGGTCCTGACCGTCCCACGCGATGGTCCCGGAAGCGGGGCGGACGAGGCCCGCTGTCGCCTGGAGCAGAGTGCTCTTGCCGGCCCCGTTGCGGCCGAGGATCGCCACGACCCTCCCTGGTCCGACCGACAACGACACCTGGTCGACCGCGGTGACGTCGCCGTATCGGACGACGAGGTCGCGCACCTCGAGGACGCTCATGGCTCCACCACGTTGTCGTCGCGATGAACCGTGAAGCTGCGGTCCTCGGCGCCCAGGTACGCCTCGCGGAACCGGGGATCCTCCAGCACACTGTCGGGGTCACCGGCCGCGATCACCCGGCCGAAGTCGAGGGCCACGACCCGCTCGGCCACGCCGAACGCGAGATCCAGGTTGTGGTCCACGAGCACGACGGCGGTTCCGCTCGAGGCGATGCTTCGGATGAGATCCCCGAGCTCCCGCCGCTCCTGTTCGTTCATGCCCGCGGAAGGCTCGTCGAGGAAGAGAACGAGCGGGCCCGCCGCGAGCGCGCGACCGATCTCGAGCCGCCGCCGCTCCGCGAGGCTCAGGGAGCCGGGCAGGCGGTCGCGCTTGCCCTCGAGGCCGAGCAGGCGAACGAGGTCGTCGATCGACGGCCTGACGCGCTGACCCCCAGCGGCGTGGCCGAGGCGGAGGGTCTCCTCGACCGTCAGGTGGGCGAAGACGCGCACGTCCTGGAAGGTGCGACAGATCCCCCTCCGGGTACGCCTGAAGGCGGGCGTCCGGGTAACGTCCTCGGCGAGGAGCGAGACCCGTCCGGCCTGGCAGGGGAACCGTCCCGCCACGACGTTCACGAGGGTCGTCTTGCCGGCTCCGTTCGCCCCGACCAGAGCCACCGTCTCGCCCGCGGCGACCTCCATCGTCACGCCGTCGAGCGCCTGCAGGCCACCGAACCGATGGCTCACGTCCTCGATCGCGAGCACCGTCCGGCCCGGTTCGACCGGCTCGTCCGTTCCCCGTCCCCGGCTGAAGCGGCCGGGCCGCGCGAACGTCCGTCGCAGTCGGCGCGCGGGTGCGGTGAGCCGCAGCGCGAGGCGACGACCTACGATGCCCTCCGGCAACGTGGCCATGAGCACGATGACGAGGCCCCCGTAGACCGCGAGACGCCAGCGAGCCAGGGGAGCGAGGGACTCGCCGAACGGGAGCTCCCTGATCCTGGCGAGCGCCTCGAGCAGTCCGGTGACCCCGACCGCGCCAGCGACGGCGCCGAGCAGGCTGTGCACGCCGCCGAGCAGCGTGAAGAGGGCGATCCGGAAGGAGAGATCGATGCCGAAGTTGCGCGGGGCGATGAAGAGGAACCACTTCGCGACCAGGGCCCCCGAGACGCCGACGACCGCCGCGCTGATCACCACCGAGGCGATCTTGATGCGCCGCGTCGGCACGCCGGCTGCCGCCGCGGCGTCCTCGTCGTCGAACAACGAGCGCATCTGGAGGCCGGCGTGGCTGCTCATCAGCCCGACCGAGGCCGCGATCATGAGCGCGAGGATCGCGTAGACGCCGCGCAGACCGACAGGGCTCATGCCGGAGTAGCCCTGCAGCCCTCCGACGGCGTCGATGTTGCCAAATGCGACCTGGACCACCTCGCCGACGGCGAGGGTTCCCATGATGAGGTAGATGCCGCGGACGCGGCTCGCTCCGAACGCCACCGGCAGCGCCACGCTCGCCGCAGCGACCGCGCCCGCCGCGACGCTCGGCGCGAGGCCCCAGCCGAGCACGACATCGGTGACGGCGCCCACGTACGCACCGACGGCAAGGAAGCCCGCCTGTCCGAGATTCAGCTGCCCGGTGATGTAGACCAGGTTCATGCCCACGGCGGCGATGAGGTTCAGTCCGAGCAGGACGAGGAACGGCTCGCTCAGGAAGATCCTCACGTCGACCTCACCGATCTGCCGAACAGTCCTTGCGGTCGGACGAGCAGGATGAGGATGAGCAGGAGCCACGGGACCGCGGCCTGGTAGCCGGTGAGCCCGAGGTAGCTCGACACCGAGACGATCACGCCGAGCCCGATCCCCGCGATCATCGCGCCGGGGAGGCTCCCGAGGCCACCGATGGTCATGACCGCGAGCCCGATGAGGCCGAGCTCGAGGCCGGAGAAGGGGGAGATGCTCCCCACCCGGAGGACCTGGAGGAAGGACGAGAGCCCCGCAAGCGCTCCCGCGATCGCCATCGTGACCGTCGTCAGTCGTCTCGTCGGCACGCCCAGGAGCTGGACGGCGGCGGCGTCGTGGGCGAAGGCCCTCATCGCCATGCCCCACTTCGTGCGCCGGACGAAGAGGTGGGTCGCGAGCATGACGACGAGGGCGAGGACGAAGCTCGTGATCTGCACCGTCGACAGCAGGAGGCCGCCGACGCGGATGTCGGTCGACGGGACCGAGAAGGCGGCCACGACCGGGGTCGAGGACCCACGCAACTGGACGGTGGCGCTCTCGATCAGGACCGCGAGCCCGATCGTCGCGACCGCAGCGGCGATCGGGCGGTCGTAGCCGACGGGGCGGAAGCACACGAGGTCGGTGACGACGCTCAGCGCCGCGCCGATGGCGATCGCGATGAGGCCGGCGATCCAGAACGGGGTCCCGGCATCGGTCAGGATCAGGGCGAGGAGACCCGAGGCCATGAAGACCGTCCCGTGAGCGAGCGTCAGCAGGTGCATGACGCCGAACACGAGCGTGTAGCCGATCGCGAGCAGCGCGAAGCCGGCGCCGACGAGGAGCCCGGTCATGACGGCCTGGAGCACGGCGCCCTCCCGCGTGACGCGTCCCCGTGGGGACGACGGCTACTGCGCGAGCAGCTTCAGCTCTCCCGCCTGGACGACGTGCACCCAGACGGTCTTCTCGGCGTCGGGGTCCCCTCCGAAGGTAATCGTGCCGGTCACTCCCTCGAAGCCCTCGAGCTCGAGCAGGCCGTCCTTGATGGCCGTGCGCGCCTCCTCGGGGGGCGTGCTCCCGTCGATGCCGGCAGCGCGCATCACCTGGGCCAGCAGGAAGATGTTGTCGTAGTAGTTGCCGGCTTCCGCCACCGTCGGCGGCTCCTGGTCGCGGGCGCTGATCGCGTCCAGGTACGCCTGGGTCTTCTCGCTCGGGTCCTCCCGATTCAGGATGAGGGGGAGGATCCAGTCGTTGATCTGCTCCCCGCCCGCCTCGAAGAAGGACGGGGTCCCCTGCGCCGGGTGGCCGAGGACTGGGCGGGTCTCGTCCTGACGCTGGAGCTCACGGGCGATGAGGCCGGCTTCCTCCGGCGCCGACATGATGATGAGGCCGTCGGCCTCGGATTCCCTGAGCCGCTGGACGAGGGTCGCGAAGTCGGTCTGGCCGCGAGCGAACGTGATCGGGCTGTCGGCGTTCACGATCTCGACGCCGACCTGCTGGGCGACGGCGGGAACCGCAGTGGTCGCCGCGGCCGCGGAGACCGGCTCCGACTCGTCGAAGACGAGAACGGCGCTGGAGAGCCCGTACTCGTCCCTCCACGCGGGGATCGCCGCCTGGTAGAGGGCGGTGTTCGTGGCCGTGTTGCGGAACGCCCAACCCTCCGCGAGGTCGGCGATGCCCTCCTTGTTCGCCGTCCCGGTGATCAGCGGCACCTGGACCTGGGGGGCCTGGGCGTAGGCGACCTCCGCCTCGCCGGACGACAGCGGCCCGCTGATGGCGAATACGCCCGCCTCGGCGAGGTTGCGGATCGCGCCGACTGCGGCCTCGGGCTCGCCGCCCGTGTCTTCGACGAGAAGCTCGAGCGGCGACCCGTTGATGCCGCCCTCCGCGTTGATCTGCTCCACCGCGAGCTTGGTCGCCAGGTCGATGTCCCGCCCGAAGGTGACGAAGCGGCCGGACAGGTCTGTGACGAGGCCGATCTTGATCGGCTCGCCGGCTCCCTCGGCGTCTTCGGGTGCGGGCTCCTCGGTGGCGTCTGCGGGGGACTCCGCGCCCGCCCCCTCGTCCTCCCCGTTCCCTCCGCACGCCGTCAGCGCGAGGGCAAGGACTGCCAAGGAGGCGGCGACCTGGCCGCTCCGCCCACTTGTCCGCAGCGACTTCCTGGTCCGCAGCATGGGTCCGCCTCCTCGGCCGTCCGACTGAGACGTCGGAACCTCGAGGGAGACTAGCATGTAGTATACTAGAATGTCAGCCGTCGTCCTCGAGCCCGGTCCAGCGCCCGATCAAGCCGGCGTCGATGCCGAACTGGTCGAGAATCTTCGTGACGGTGTGGTCGACGAGCTCGTCGATCGACGTCGGCCGGATGTAGAACCCGGGGACCGGAGGCAGGACGACCGCGCCCATCTCGGTGAGCTCGACCATGTGGCGGAGGTGGCCGAGATGGAGGGGAGTTTCGCGCGGGACGACCACGAGACGCCGGCGCTCCTTCAGCGTGACGTCGGCGGCGCGGACGAGCAGGGTGTCGGCGTCGCTCCGTGCGATCGCCGCGAGCGTCTTCATCGAGCACGGTGCGACGACCATGCCGTCGGTGGGAAACGTCCCCGAAGCGAGGGCCGCGGCGACGTTGCCGTCGTCATAGATGCGGTCGGCGTGCTCCGCGACCTCGTCGGGGTCACGACCGGTCTCGTAGGCGATCGTTGCACGGGCGCCGCGGGTGATCACCGCATGGGTCTCGACGTCGTCGGTGCTGGCGAGCACCTCGAGGAGGCGGACGCCGTAGATCGCGCCGCTCGAACCGGAGATGCCCACAACGAGCCGCACGCTCCGCTCCCTCCGGCCGCCCACAACTGCCATGTAGCATCCTAGTGATGTCGGACGCCGTGACCGCTGCGCAGACCTCGCAACGCAAGCGAGAGCACCTCGAGGTCGCCGCCTCCGAGGCCTCCCAGAGCGGCCGCACGCCCGGTTGGGAGGACGTGCACCTCGTCCACCAGGCCCTCCCGACGGCCTCGCTCCACGAGATCGACACGAGCACGACCTTCCTCGGTCATCGCCTGAGCGCGCCGCTGCTGATCGCATCGATGACCGGCGGCCACGAGCAGGCCCGCGACATCAACCGTCGTCTCGGCCGCGCCGCGGAGCAGGTCGGCATCGCGATCGGGGTCGGCAGCCAACGCGCCGCGATCGAGGATCCGAGCCTCGAGGGGACCTACGCCGTCGTGCGAGAGGCGGCGCCCGACGCGGTCGTCATCGCGAACCTCGGGATGTGCCAGCTCGTGCCGCAGGACGACACGCCGGCGTTCACGACCGAGCAGGTGGAGCAGGCGGTCGCCATGGTCGAGGCCGACGCGCTCGCGATCCACCTCAACCTGGTCGAGGAGATGATCCAGACCGAGGGCGATCGCGACACCGCAGGCATCGCCGACGCCCTCCGGGAGCTCGTCGAGGCGTGCTCGGTGCCGGTGATCGCCAAGGAGACCGGTTCGGGGACGGCGCGGGAGACCGCGGAGCTCCTCGTCGCCTGCGGGGTTGCCGCGATCGACGTCGGTGGCGCCGGTGGGACGAGCTTCGCCCGGGTCGAGGCGGTCCGGGCGGAGCAGCGCGGCGACGAGCGGGGCGCGCGGCTCGGCGCCGCCTTCGCGGACTGGGGCATCCCGACCGTCGCCTCGCTCATCGAGACCGCCGGGCTCGACGTTCCCGTGATCGCCACCGGCGGCGTGCGCGACGGGCTCCACGCCGCGAAGGCGCTGGCCCTCGGCGCCGATGTCGTCGGCATGGGCCGGCCCGCCCTCGAGGCCGCGCTCGAAGGAGAGCAGGCAGTGGTCACGCGGCTCGAGACGATCGTTGAGGAGCTCACGGTGGCGATGCTCCTGACCGGAGCCTCGCGGCCCGCCGAGCTCGCGGTACGCGGCCACGTGCTGACCGGGGTCTCACTCGAGTGGTCGCGACAGCGAGGCGGCGGCAGCGGGGGCTCCGCGTGACCGTCTGCGGCGCGAACGGGCACGTCCAGGAGGGCCCGACGTGACCGACCGCGATGCGGACGCGCAAGTGCTGGAGCAAACGGCATGATCGGGATCGATCTCGCTGCGCTCGCCGAGGTCCGGGAGGCGCTTCGACCGCTGCCCACCGAGGAGGGCGGTGTGATCGTCGTCCTGGCGACGGCCGGGGTCCCTCCCGCCGTCGCGATGCTCTCGAGCGGCGACGTCCTCGTCGCCGAGGATCGGGTCCGGGCCGCCCTCTACGCGGGCGCGTCGGCGGGCGGGCGCCTCGGTGGCGCCTTCACGCTGCTGGTCCCGACCGGCGAGCGTGCCGTCCGGGTCGAGGTGGGCGACGCCTCCGCCCGGGAAGAGGGCCGGCTCGTTCTCATCGAGGGCGTCCTCGCAGCGGTCAGGCCCACCGCCGAGCCGCCGTGGGGCATCGACATGCGCTTCTCCCCGACCGCGGGGGAGGGGGTTGCGGAGTTCCTCGAGTACTGGCAGAGCGTGCGGCGGTGGCTCGAGGGCGGCGCCACCGGCGCCCCCCCGCTGTCGTAGCGGACCTCATCGCCGGGGGACCACGTCCCGCGCAGCCCCGAGAGGCTCGGGTGGCAGCGCTCGACGTCTCGAGTCCCCGGGCCCCTCGGTCAGGCGCGCAGGGGCGGGCGCATCTCGCCATCTGGGGACACGGTGGTGAGCTCGACCACCTGGTGGCGGACGCGGCCCTCGAACTCGGGGAAGTTCTCGCTCATGTCGGCCCGCGCATCCTCGCGCTCCGGGGACGTGATCGCGGTGCGGAGGTCGTCGAGGCTCTCGAAGAGCAGGCGGACCACCATGAAGAAGCCGCCGTCGTCGCGGCCGAGGTCGATCTCGACGCAGCGGATGCCCGGGAACCGCCACAGCAGCGGGACGTGCTCGCCGGCGTAGTAGTCAAGGAACGCGTCGGGGTCGGCCGGTCGCCCCTCGTACAGCACGAGGTACGCGGCGCCGCCCACCGTCTGACGACTGCCTCTGTCGCTGCTCGGGTCGCTCGCCGCTTGGCGACTGCCGCTGCCGCTGCTCGCGTCGCTCACGGGAAGCCGTAGCGCATCTCGACCATCAGCACGCCGTTGCGGGTCCGGTAGGGGCCGTGCTCCATCCCCGGCTGGCGGCTCGCGTACATCCCGCCGTGGAAGGTCTCACCGAGCCGCAGGTCGGTGAGGTCGCCGTGGACGATGTACACCTCCTCGTGGAAGTCGTGCGTGAGCACGCCCAGCTCGCTCGTGTCGGTCCCGGGATCGAGGAACGCGAGACGCGTGTAGTCGCCGGTCTCGGGATCCTCGTTGAGGATCAGCTCGCTCATGCCCTCGACCCCGGCGGGCCTCCACTCGCCCTCGGGGAGGTGGAACTCGTGCTGCGGTTTCGCCATCGGTCCGCCTCCTACGAGAGGTAGTCCTCGAGCCGCACGCCGTTCCAGTGCAGCGGCCACGCCCGGTCGTAGTCCTTGCGTTCGGCGGCGCGGTAGGGAGGCGGCTTCGTCGCGTCGATGCCCACCTTGCCGACGACGCTCGGGAAGCGCGTGTCCTTCGAGTGGTCGAAGGCCTCCTCGATCACCGTGGCTGAGGGGTCGAACGGGAAGCCCCGTGCGCCGTCGACGATGACGAAGTCCTTGCTCGGGTCCGCCCGGGTCGCCATCGCGTAGAGGACGTCGCGGGGGTCGAAGGGGTCGATGTCGGGGTCGACCGCGACCACCAACTTCACATTGATCCAGGTGGAGCCGAGCACCGCGAGCAGGGCGTCCTTCACGTGGCCGTCCATCTGCGGCTCGACCTGGATCACGCACATGAGCGAGCCGCCGGCCTGGTTGAAGTGGACCGTGTGGGGCTTGATCCCCATGGCGAAGAGCTTCTCCCAGATGATCGCCTCGTGGTAGAGGCGAGGCAGCTCCTGGTGGTCGGTCCACGGGGTCATCTGGTGGTTGCGGTAGACGAGGTCGCTGCCCCGCATCGTGATCGCAGTCACCTCGAACACCGGCTGCTGGCTGATGTAGGGGGTGAAGAGCATCGTCGGGCCGGGTGACGGCCCGTCCTGCGCGCGCCGGTCGGTCGAGACGTAGCCCTCGATGACGAGGCTCGCGTCCGCCGGGACCATGAGGTCGACCGTCTTGCACTTCACCATCTCACCGGGCTGTCCGGTCAGCGTCTCGAACAGCTCCGGCTCCCACCATGTCCGGTGCGGGTGCGTGTAGACCCCGGCCGCCTCCCACGCGGGGTGGACCCCGACCACCTGGGCCTGCGGCATCTTCGTTCCCGCCTCCTTGTGTTTCGCGAGGATCTGGTTCGCGGTCGGCGTCACGAACGAGCTGACCATCTCGTCTCGGTCGAGCACGCCGGAGCGCGGGAACATGAGGTTGTACTGATCGGTCTCGGGATCCTTGTGCACCACGAACCCCGTAACGTACGGGTAGGGATCGAGGTCGGTGTGGGTCACGATGGGCAGCGCATGGAGGTCGACGTCGTCGCCCTCGAGCACCACCTCCTGGCACGGAGCCTCGTCGACGAGTCGCAGCGGCTTCGGACCCTCCCGTAGGGCGGCGGCCATCTTCTGGTTGACCTCGTTCGGGGCGCAGCCGATCGCGCGGGCCTGCGACTCACGGGTCGCGAAGAGCTGGTCGACGAGCCTCCAGTCGGGGTAGCCCTCCAGGTTCTCGAACACGATCGTGTCGGGGGCCTGGCCGGTGAGCGCGCCAACGTGCTCGAGCGGCACCGGCTTCTCGATGTGGAGGATGTCGGCGCGGTGTTCCCTCAGGAAGTCCTGCAGGGTCAGCATCTCGGCCGTCCTTCCCCCCGCCGCGCGGGGTCCGTCCGATCAGGTGGTTCGCGTGGCGGCCTCCGTCGCGGTGGTCGCGACGGTGCCGGTCAGTCCGTATTCCCCGAACCAGTCCAGCCACGCGAGCTGCCGGTCCGGGGGCGAGCCCGGATAGGGGAACTCGAGGACGAACTCCTCGACTCCCGCCTCCTCGTAGGCAGCGAGCCGCTGCCGGAGGCGGTCCGCCCGCGTCTGGTCGTCACCGGGTCCCGCACGCGTCGTGTCGAGGTCGAAGAGCCGCCCGCGGTGGACGACCGTGAGGTCGTCGGGGCTGCGCCCCCCCGCCTCGGCGAGCCCACGCAGGCGGGCGACGTGCTCGCGCACCGCATCGGGCTCCAGCCGCAGGGGGTGCCAGCCGTCGCCGACCCGCACCGCCCGGCGCAGCGCCGCCTCGGAGTTGCCGCCGACGAGTACAGGGATCGGAGCGGGTCGCGGGCTGAAGCCGATCGACCCGAACGAGTAGTGCTCGCCCTCGAAGGGCTCGCGTCGGCCGTCCCAGAGGTGACGGAGGATCCCCACGTACTCGTCGGTCGCCGGACCGCGCCGGTCGAAGTCGGCCCCCAACGCCTCGAACTCCTCCCGCAGCCAGCCGGCCCCGACGCCGAGGGTGACCCGCCCGCGGCTCAGCGTCTGGAGGTCACCGAGCATCTTCGCCGCCAGGACCGGGTTGCGCATCGCGAGGATCAGCACGCTGATGCCGAGGCGGATGCGGGCGGTCCTCGCCGCCAGGTGGGTGAGGAGCACGATCGGCTCGAGGTGTGGCTGGTCGGGTCCGAACGGCGACGAGCCCCCCTCGTTGTAGGCGTAGCGGGACGCCGTCTCGTGCGGGAAGACGACGTGATCGCCGGTCCAGAGGGACGCGAACCCTGCGGCCTCCGCCGCAATAGCGAAGCGCTCGCACAGCTCGCGGTCCGCGAGCGGCCCCCAGGGGGCGAGGAACGCACCGACCCGCATGAGTCTTGCTCCCTCCGGATCAGTCGCGGCCGACGTCGACCCAGTGGCGTTCGCCCAGGAGGTGCTCCTCGATCGGGATCGCCAGACTGCTGTGGATCCGGTTGTAGCAGGCCCAGAAGCCGACCGTCGCCGCGAGCTCCATGACCTCCGGGGGCGAGAAGTGCTCGGCGAGGTGCACCCGGATGTCGTCGCCCTCGTCGTGGCTCATCTGGCCGCGGGAGGCGGCGTACGCGTACTCCCACGCCACCGCCTCGCGCTCGTCCTCGGGGCTCTCGAGATGGAGGATCTCCTCGATCCGGGCGTCGTCGAGGCCGAACTTCCGCTTGAGCGTCATCGCGTGGTGGGCGCAGCAGTAGCGGCACCCGTGGCCCCGCGAGATCACGAGCGACATGCGGTACTTGAAGTCCTCGGGGATGAGGTTGTCGGCGTGTCGCATGGTCGCGTTGTTCAGCCGGATGAGCTCCTGCATGATGTGCGGCACGTGGACGTACAGCTTGATCGCGTTGGGCAGGAAGCCCATGCGCTCTTCGTACGCCTCGATCTGGCGCCGGACCTTGTCCGGCGCGGTCGACCGGTCGCCGTAGGGGACCAACGGCTCGGCTTCGACGCGATCCTGCGCCTCGATCTCTGCCACGGCAGCCCCTCCGGGTAGCGTGGTATGTAGGATACAACCTCGCCGGGCTCGGTGGTTCCCGACCCGCCATCGGCGCGGGAGGGTCGACCGACTCTGAGACTCGGCGGAGGTCGGCACCTATCCTCACCGGAACCCCACGGGGCGATCTCCGGGAGGCGGGGTCGGACAGGAGCCGGGCAGATGATCATGCCGAGTGCGTCGTACTCGATCACGATGCGCCTCTATCTCGATGCGGGCGACCACCGGGCGCTCGGGAGGGCGACGACCGCGATCGGGGAGGCCGGCGGGGCGGTGACCGCGGTCGACTTCGTCGAGCCGGACAGCGGGCACCTCGTCGTCGACATCAGCGCCAACGCGAGCGGCGCCGAGCACGCCTCACGGATAGAGGACGCGGTCAACGCGTGCGAGGGGGTGCGGGTCCACCGCACGAGCGACCGAACGTTCCTCCTCCACCTCGGCGGGAAGATCGAGGTCCGGTCGCGGGTCCCGCTGAAGACCCGCGACGACCGGTCGATGGCCTACACGCCGGGCGTCGCCCGGGTCTGCTTGGCGGTCGCGGAGCGGCCGCGGGACGCGCTGCGGCTCACGATGAAGGGCAACACGGTCGCGATCGTGACCGACGGGACCGCGGTGCTCGGACTCGGCGACATCGGGCCGGCGGCGGCGCTGCCGGTCATGGAGGGCAAGGCGGTCCTCTTCAAGCGCTTCGCCGGCGTCGACGCGTGGCCGGTCTGCCTCGACACGAAGGACCCCGACGAGATCGTCGCGATCGTCGAGGCCATGGCTCCCGTCTACGGAGGGATCAACCTGGAGGACATCGCCGCCCCGAAGTGCTTCGAGATCGAGGAGCGGCTGCGCGCGTCGCTCGACATCCCGGTCTTCCACGACGACCAGCACGGGACCGCGATCGTGACGCTGGCGGCGCTCACGAACGCGCTGCGGCTCGTCGGCAAGGAGATCGCCGACATCCGCGTGTCGATGGCCGGGGTGGGCGCGGCGGGGGTGGCGATCGCGAAGCTGCTGATGGCCGAGGGCGTCGGCGACATCGTCGCGAGCGACCGCAACGGCATCCTGCATCCGGGCCGCGAGGGGCTCGACGTCTCGAAGCAGTGGCTGGCCGAGAACACGAACGCCGAAGGCCGGACCGGCAGCCTCGTCGACGCGCTCGCCGGTGCCGACGTCTTCATCGGCGTGTCGGGACCGAACCTGTTCGAGCCCGAGGCGCTGAAGGCGATGAGCTCCGACGCGATCGTCTTCGCGATGGCGAACCCCGACCCCGAGGTCGACCCCGAGGGGGCGCTCGAGTACGCCGCCGTCGTCGCGACCGGGCGCAGCGACTACCCGAACCAGATCAACAACGTCCTCGCGTTCCCGGGGGTGTTCCGCGGGGCGCTGGACGCGCGTGCCCGGTCGATCACGGAGGGGATGAAGGTCGCTGCCGCCCGGGCCATCGCCGGGGTCGTCGGCGACGAGGAGCTGCACCCCACCTACATGATCCCGAGCGTCTTCAACTCCGACGTCGCCCCGGCCGTCGCCGAGGCCGTCCGCGAGGTCTGCGAGGCCGAGAAGCCCGCCTGACCCCGCCTGACCCCGCCTGACCGCCGCGTGACCCCGCCCGCCTGACCCCGCCTGACCCCGCCACCCGCCACGTTCTTCGCGCCTCTTCCCACTGGTCGGGCACACACGCGCACGCAACCGGGGTGCGCGGTGGGCGCTCGCCGTGGCGTGGCGGGCGGGCCAACCGGTACCGTCGACCGTGCGCACCCGCTCGGGGCGTCATGTTCCGATTCTGAGAGCTACCCGGCGACTCGTGCGCGCAGTTGATAGGAAGCAGCAATGCCAGAAGGCACCGTCAAGTGGTTCAACCCTGACAAGGGCTTCGGGTTCATCAGCCCGGAGGCCGGCGGGGAGGACCTGTTCGTTCACTTCTCCGCCATCCAGACCCAGGGCTTCAAGACCCTGGAGGAGGGCCAGCGCGTCAGCTTCACCGTGACGCAGGGCCAGAAGGGGCCGCAGGCCAGCGAGGTCACGCCCCTCTGATCCCTCCCGGCGTGTGACGAATCCGCTCACGCGCTATCCGACTCCAAGGACCGGGAGCCTCGCTTCGAAGCGGGGCTCTTCGTCATTGCAGGCCGCGTCGGGCGTCCTGTGCGTCTGGAGTTCCACCCCCCGGAACTGATGACGCACGCAACTGGATCGGTCGAAGAGGCGGGCGGCGATCTCCGAGCCGATGGCGAGGGCGGCGGTGGCGCCGGGGCTCGGGGCGTTCCTGACGTGGAGGACGCGGCCGGAGCCGCCGAAGGAGAGGTCGTCGACGAGGGTCCAGTCGCGGCGCACCGTCTGGGCGCGGACGCCGTTCGGGCCGTCGGCGAGGTCCTCGAGACCGACGTCTGGGACGTAGGCCTGGATCTCCCGCAGCAGGGCCCGTCGCCGGACCTGACGCCACAGCTCGACCGCCCCGACGCCGGCGTGGCGCCGCGCGAGGCGCCAGAAGCCGGCGAACCCGAGGGTCGCCGCGGTGTCACGGAGGCTGAACCGGCGCCCGCGGTAGCGCTCCCGGCTCAGGGCGAGGAGCGCGTTCGGGCCCGCCCACACCTCGCCCGCCAGCCGACGGGTGAGGTGGACGCCGAGGAAGGGGAAACGCGGGTCCGGCACCGGATAGACGTTGCCGCGGACGAGGTCCTCGCCGCCGCGGACGCGGACGTAGATGCCGCGGAACGGGACGATGCGCTCGCCGCCGCGGACGCGGACGTAGATGCCGCGGAACGGGACGATGCCCTCGCCGCCCCGGTCGCCGGTCATCGCCGCGACGCGATCGGACTGGAGGCCCGCGCAGGCCACGCCCCGGTCGGACTGGAGGCCCGCGCAGGCCACCCCGGTCGGACTGGAGGCCCGCGCAGGCCACGCCCCGG
>JBOHEE010000182.1:0-2154 GCA_050700895.1 Nitriliruptorales bacterium
GCTCGAGGAAGGCGGTGCCCGGGTCGAGAAGCCGTTCCACCCGCTCGCGGGCCAGGAGCTTGCCGCGCGAGCGGTGGCGCTCGACGCTCCCCTCGGGGCGCTGCGTCGCGACCTGCTCCGTCCGCTCCCGAAGCTCGTCCACGAGCGCTTCCATGCGCGCCCGGTTGGCCGCGTACTCCTCGGCCGCGCGGTCGGCTCTCGAGTCGAGGACGGCCACTAGTCCGGGGGCGGCAGCTTGCGGAGGATCGCCTTCAGGGCGCGCAGGATGTCCGCCTCCTCGTGGCCGAAGTCCTCGAGATAGGCCGTGAGCGCCGCCCGCACGAGGCGGAGCTCCTCGCCGGTGAGCTCGATCGTGTGCATGCGCCGTAGCCTACGCCCTGCGCGCGACGCGGTTCCCCCTGGAAATCCTGGGCTGCGCCCGTTACGGTTCTTTGGGAGGGGATCCCATTCTGCGGCCAGTAGTCCTACTCATGAGCCTCGTGCTCCTGCTCACCCTCGCCTCGCCGGCGACGGCGGAGCGCATCGTCGGGAACAGGGGTGCGAACACGCTGATCGGCACCGCGCAGCGGGACGACATCTTCGGGCGCGCCGGGCACGACACGATCTCGGGCGGGCGCGGCGGCGACTTCATCTACGGGGAGGAGGGGAACGACGTCCTCCTCGGCGACAGCGGCGACGACTGGATCTGGGGCGGCGGCCGCAACGACACGATCCTCGGGGGATCGGGGAACGACAGGATCTGGGGCGGCTGGGGCTCGGACGTCGTCGACGCGGGCCCGGGGAACGACATCGTCTACCTCGACACCGACGACGGGGCCGTCGACAGCGTCGATTGCGGCCCCGGCTGGGACCGCGCGATCCTCCGGCGCGGCGACCGGGCGATCAACTGCGAGAGCGTCCGGCGGCTCGGCGGCAAGCCGGTGCCGGCGGGGACCCTCCGTCGGATGTCGGCGGATGACGACGACACATCTCGGATCCCCGACCAGAGCTGGAACGAGCGCGACTACGTCCTCGGCTTCGGAGGCAACGACGTCCTCTGGGGCTGGGCCGAGGCGGACATCATCTGGGGCCACCACGGGGATGACACCCTCGTGGGCAACCACGGCAGGGACTGGCTCATCGGCGGTCCCGGCGACGACGTGCTGGGCGCCTCTGGCCCGGGTGGTGAAGGCCACGACCGGCTGTGGGCGGGGCCGGGCGCCGACCGGCTCTTCGGCGGGGAGGGCGACGACGAGCTCATCGCGATCGAGCGCGACCGCAAGATCGATCACGTGGACTGCGGCCCGGGGAATGACCGAGCGGTCGTCCGTCAGCGCGACTTCGTCGTGAACTGCGAGCGGGTCGTCCGTCTCCCCGGCATGTAGCAAGCCTTACCAGCGCTTTACAGAACCGCCACGGCTTCCTCACAGCGCGCTGCTTGGGTACGGCGCGCAGATCCATCTCTCGGAAAGGAACGCCCGTGCAGCGCACACTCCTCCTCGCCTCCGCGGCCGCGCTAGCCGTCCTCGCGCTCGCGCCCGTCGCCGCGGCGAAGGTGATCGTGGGAACGGCCGGCGACGACACGCTCGTCGGTACGGCCACGCGCGACTTCGTCTACGGCCGCGCCGGGGACGACACGGTCGCCGGCAACGGCGGCTCCGACTTCCTCTTCGGCCAGCGGGGGAACGACACCGTCTCGGGCGACGACGGCCGCGACTTCATCTGGGGCGGGCCGGGCAACGACACGCTCCAGGGCGGCGCGGGGCCCGACGTCCTGTACGCAGGCTGGGGCGCCGACACCCTCGAGGGCGGGCCCGGCAACGACGTCCTCCGCGCCACCGAGGACGACGGCATGCCCGACGTCCTCGACTGCGGGCCCGGCTTCGACCGGGCGTTCATCCGCGCCGGAGACGTCGCGATCGACTGCGAGCGCGTCAGCACGCTCGCCTCGCGCCGAGCGCGCGTCGTCTTCCAGCGGGGGACGATGGGGGACGACACGCTCACGGGCTCGGAGAGGCGGGACTTCATCCTCGCGCGCGCCGGGAACGACACGGTCTTCGGCCTCGGCGGGAGCGACTACCTGTTCGGCCAGCGCGGCGACGACGTCCTGTGGGGCGGCGACGGCGCGGACTTCCTGTGGGGCGGCGCGGGCGACGACGTCCTCCACGGCGAGGC
>JBOHEE010000183.1:0-6664 GCA_050700895.1 Nitriliruptorales bacterium
AAGCGCGGCACGCCCATCCCCGTGAGGGTCGCCAGCGCCGCGAAGAGGTCGCCGGCCGCGGTCGTCCACCCCCGCGACCGCAGCGTCGTGCCCTCCGCATCGAGGCCCACCGTCACCACCGCCCCGAAGCGGTCGAGGACGGCCGCCACGAAGGTCGGGTCGGCGAGCGCCATGGTGCCGACGACGACGCGTTGCGCGCCGTAGTCGAGCGAGGCGGCGACGTCGTCGAGCGACCGTATGCCGCCGGATGCCTGCACCGGGAGCCCGGTCCCGGCGACGATGTCCGCGATCAGGTGACGGTTGCGCGCCTCCCCGGTGAACGCCGCGTCGAGGTCCACGACGTGGAGCCACTGCGCGCCAGCCTCGGCCCAGCGCGCCGCCGCAGCCACCGGGTCGGTGTCGTAGACGGTCTCGTCGTCGGCGCGGCCGCGCTCGAGGCGGACCGCCTTGCCGTCCCGGATGTCCACGGCCGGGTAGAGGGTGAACGCCACCGTCGTCCCTCAGGCCGCGACGGCCCGCAGCGAGCCGATCCAGTTCCTCAGCAGCCGCGCGCCCACGTCCCCCGACTTCTCCGGGTGGAACTGCGTGCCGATGACCGAGCCGGCTCGGACGACGCAGGGGAAGGGGTCCGGGTACGTGCAGGTCGCGAGCACGTGGGAGCTCTCGTCCGGCCGCGCGAAGTACGAGTGCACGAAGTACGCGCGCTCGCCGGCGACCGCGTCGAGCAGGGGGTCGTCCTCACGCCCCGGTGCGGGGTCGACGACGTTCCAGCCCATGTGCGGCACCGTGACCGTGCCGGGCAACCGCACGACCCGGCCGGGCAGCAGCCCGAGCCCGGGGATGTCGCCCTCCTCGCTGTGCTCGTAGAGGAGCTGCATCCCGACGCAGATGCCGAGCACGGGCCGTTGCGCCTCGATCCACTCGCGAACGAGGTCGACGAGGCGCGCCTTGCGGAGGTTCGAGAGGCACGCGCCGAAGTGACCGACCCCGGGCACCACCAGGGCGTCCGCCCCCTCCGCGCCGGCGGGACCGTCGGTGACGGTGACGCGCGCGCCGGCGCGCTCGAGCCCGCGCTGCGCCGAGCGCAGGTTGCCGGCCCCGTAGTCGAGCAGAGCGACCTGGGGCGAGGTCATCGGGTCTCTCGCCCTCACCCGAGGACGCCCTTCGTGGACGGGACGCCGATGCCCGTCACGGCGACCGAGCGCCGCAGGGCGACCGCGAACGCCTTGAAGACGGCCTCGTGCGCGTGGTGGCTGTTGCCGCCGGAGAGGAGCTCGACGTGGAGGGTCATCCGGGCGTTCGCCACGACCGACTCGAAGAAGTGCCTCGTCAGCGTCGTCTCGTACGTGCCGACCAGCTCGACCGGGGTCTCGACGTCGTAGACGAGGTAGGGGCGGCCGGAGAGGTCGACCGCCACCCTGGCGAGGCACTCGTCGATCGGGACCGTCGCGTCACCGAACCGCTCGGTCCCGGCGCGGTCACCCCATGCCTCGACGAGCGCCTGCCCGAGGGCGATGCCGACGTCCTCGACCGTGTGGTGCGCGTCGATCTCGAGGTCCCCGTCGGCGCGGACGAGCAGGTCGAGTCGTCCGTGGCGGCCGAGCTGGTCGAGCATGTGGTCGAAGAACGGGATGCCGGTGCCGACGTCGGTCTCCCCGCCCCCGTCGAGCGAAAGCTCGACGACGACGGTCGTCTCGCGCGTCTCGCGGGAGGCGCGCCCGCGGCGGGTTTCCATGACCGGCCGAGCCTACCGGGGGGCGAGGACGGCCCCGAGCGCGGCCAGGAAGGCGTCGTTCTCCTCCGGTGTCCCGATCGTCACGCGCAGGCAGCCGTCGAGGCGGGGGGCGCGCGAGAAGTCACGCACGAGCACCCCCTGCTCGAGGAGTCGGTCGAACAGGTCGGACACGGGCGTGCGGACGAGCAGGAAGTTCGCGACCGACGGGAAGACCTCGACCTCCGGCAGCGCCCGCAGGGCCGCGGCGACCCGTTCCCGCTCCGCCGAGACCTCGGGGATGTGATCGAGCATCGCGGGACCGACGTCGAGCGCCACGAGCGCCGCGACCTGCTTCAGCCCGTCGAGGTGATAGGGCAGACGGACCTTGCGGACGTCGTTCACGACCCACTCGTGGGCGAGGAGGTAGCCGAGCCGCAGACCCGCGAGGCGGTACGCCTTCGAGAAGGTGCGGCACACCACGAGCCTCGGGAGCCCGTCGAGGAGGGAGCGCATGCTCTCGCCGCCGAACTCGACGTACGCCTCGTCGACCACCACGAGCGCTCGGCTCTCGTCGTGGAGGGCGCGGATGGCCGCGGCGGCCACGGGGATCCCGGTCGGGTTGTTCGGGTGGGCGACGAGGACGACGTCGGGATCGTGTCGCGCGACCGCCGCGTGTGCGCCGTCAGCGGTGAGCGTGAAGTCGTCGGGCAGATCCTCCTCGACGACCGGGGTCACCGCGACGCGTGCGAGCAGGGGGTACATCGAGTAGCCGGGGCGGAACAGCAGCGCGCGCCGACCTGGACCGCCGTAGGCGAGGAGGAGCTGGAGGAGCACCTCGTTCGAGCCGTTCGCGGCCCAGACCCGGGCCGGGTCGAGCCCTTCGACGGCGGCTAGCCGCTCGCGGAGTTCGCTCGCCCGGCGGTCGGGATAGCGGTTGAGCCCCAGCCCGGCGAGCCGCTCGCGGAGGGCGGCCTCGAACTCCGCGGGTGGGGGCGCCGCCGTCTCGTTCGTGTTCAGGCGGACGGCGACGTCGAGCTGCGGCGCGCCGTACGGCTCGATGTCGGCGAGGTCCTCGCGGACCGGTACGCGATCGCTCACGTCCTGGCGGCGACCGCTGTCGCCGCCTGAGCCGCTCACGACCCCTCCAGGCGGATGTCGACCGCACGGGCGTGGGCGGGAAGATCCTCCGCGGCGGCGATCGAACGCACGACCGGCGCGAGCTCGCCGAGCCGCTCCCGGCCGTACTCGACCAGGTTGACGGAGACGAGGAAGTCGCTCGTCGTGAGACCGCCGGCGAACCGCGCCGTCCCCGCGGTCGGCAGGGTGTGGTTCGGGCCCGCCGCGTAGTCGCCCAACGACACCGGGCTGGTCGGTCCGACGAAGATCGCGCCGGCGAAGCGGACCCGCTCCGCGACCTCCGCCGCGGCCGCGGTCTGGATCTCGAGGTGCTCCGGTGCGAGCCGGTCGACGACCGCGACAGCCGCGTCGAGGTCGTCGACGAGGACGACCAGGCCCTGATTGCGGAGCGCGGTCCCCACGCGCTCGCGGTGGACGGTGGCCGCGACCTCGTCGGCGAGCGCCGCCTCGACCGGCCCGACGAGCTCCTCGTCGGGGGTCACGAGGATGCACGTCGCGAGCTCGTCGTGCTCGGCCTGCGCCACGAGGTCGGCCGCGAGCAGGCGCGGGTCCGCGCCGGAGTCGGCGACGATCGCAACCTCGGTCGGGCCCGCCACGGTGTCGATCCCGCAACGTCCGTCGGCGACGACGAGCTGCTTCGCGGCGGCGACGTAGACGTTCCCGGGCCCGACGATCTTGTCGCAGGCGGGCACCGACGCGGTCCCGTAGGCCATCGCGCCGATCGCCTGCGCTCCGCCGACGCGTACGACGCGGTCCGCCCCGACGAGGCGGGCCGCCGCGAGGACGGCGGTGTCCGGCCACCCCTCCTCCCCCGTCGGCGGGGTGCAGACGACGACCTCGTCGACACCCGCGACCCGTGCCGGCACGACCGTCATGAGCACCGTCGACGGGTAGGCGGCGAGCCCGCCCGGGACGTACACGCCGACGCGGCGGAGCGGACGGAACCGCTGCCCGACTCGGCGACCGTCCTCCTCGACCGTCCAATCCTGGGGCCGGGCGAGCTCGTGGAACCAGCGGATCTGCTCGGCCGCCCGTTCCAGGGCGGCTCGAAGCTCCCGATCGAGACCATCCAGTGCCGTGTCGAGGCGCTCGGCGTCGACGACGAGCGCGTCGGCCGCCAGCCTCACACCGTCGAAGCGCGCCGTCAGCTCGACGAGGGCCTCGTCGCCCCGCGTCCGGACCTGCTCGAGGATCCCGCGGACCGCGTCGCGGACGTCGGGCGCGGCGACGTCCGGCCGCCGCAGGTCCGCGGTCGTCAGGTCGGGGCGTCCACGCAGGTCCAGGACCCGCAGCATGGCGACCTCGTTCGGAGACTCGGTCTGCGGAGGGTAGTCCCCCGGGGGTCGGGACTCCCGTCGCCCAAGTCGGGGGACTACGTCTCGCGCCGCTCCGAGCGACTTGGACGGCGTCGCTCGACTCCTTGAGTCCCCCGAACCCCCTCAGCGCTCGCTTCGGAGGGCAGCGGGTCCTGACTGGGAGACGGCGCGACGCCCAGGGCGAGGGGGAGCCGCAGGGAGAACGTCGTGCCGACCCCGAGCTCCGAGCTCACCTCCAGACGTCCGCCGAGCCGGTCGGCGAGGCTCTGGGCGATGGCGAGACCGAGCCCGGGTCCCTGCGTCGAACGGGTGAGATGGTTCCCGAGGCGGGAGAACGGGGCGAAGATCCGCTCGCGGTCGCTCTCCGAGATGCCGGCGCCCTCGTCGGCGACCGACACGATCGCGTCGCCGCCCTCCTTGCGCAGCGAGATCGTCACCGACCCGCCCGTGTGCTTCACCGCGTTGTCGACGAGGGCCCGGACGATGCGCCCGACCGCGCTCGGGTCCGCCACGACGCGGCAGGCATCGAGCTTCTCGAGGAGGAGCCGCCGCGACGTCGTCGGGCGCATCTCGCTCTCGACCGCGGTCCGCACGAGCAGGTCGAGCTCGACGATCTGCTCGCGGAGCCGCGCCGAGCCCCGGTCCAGTTCGGCGAAGACGAGGAGGTCACCCACGAGCGTCTCGAGCCGCTCCACCTGACGCAGCATCGACGTGAGCATCTGGCGGATCTGCTCGGGGGGAAGTTCGTCCCAGCGCTCGGCCGCCGTGATGATGAACCCCTTGAGCGGCGTGAGCGGCGTTCGGAGCTCGTGCGAGACGGTCGACACGAAGTCGGACTTGAGGTCCTCGCTCTCCCGCTCGCTCGTGACGTCGCGGGCGATGAGGACGACACCGGCGACCTCCGCGTCCCTGACGACCGGCGCCACGCTGGCGCGCAGCCAGCGCCAGTGGCCGTCCCGCCGCAGGACCTGGACCTCCAGAGGCGCCTGCGGGCGCCCGCCGGCGAGAGCGTCGCGCAGCGGCCCGGGTCCGTCGATCGGAAACTCGTGCCCCTCGGCGTCGCGGAGGCGCAGCGACATGAACCACGGGCGGCCGCGCGCCTCCTCGGCGCTGAGCCCGGTGATCTGCTCCATCGCGCGGTTCCACGTCTCGACCATGCCGCCGCCGTCGATGAACGCGATGCCGTCGGAGGCCGCCTCCATGACGTCGGACAGCTTGCGCGTCTCCTCGGCGAGCTTCGCCTTCTCGAGCTGGATCGACTCGAACAGCTCGACGTTGCGGATCGCGACGGCCGCCTCGTCGGCAAGGGCGGCGAGGACCTTGGCGTCGGTGTCGTCCCACGGCTCGAGGCCGTGCCGGTCGTACACGGCGAGGACGCCGACGGTACGACCCTCGTGGAGAAGCGGCGCGAGCAGCCCGTCCCGCGGCTCCACGTCATGGGCGCCCCGAGGCTCACCCTCGTGGCCGGTCACGTACCGTGGCTGCTTCGTGCGGAGCACGTCGGCCATCGGTCCCTCGGCGGGCGGGTCCCCTTCGCTCGTCACGAGCTCGCCGCCGGCCCAGCGCAGCAGCGTCGGTCCGTCCGCGCCAAGCACGAGCAGCTCCGCGGACTCGGCCTTGAAGAGCTCCCGGGTGCGGTCGAGGAAGCTCCCGACGGCCTCGCGGGCGTTCGCCGCGTCCGCCAGAAGGCGGGTCACCTCGTGGAGGATGCGGGTGCGCTGGCGCTCCTGCATCGCACGGGCGTAGCTCCGAGAGGCGAGGTAGATCCCGGCGAGGAGGAGGGAGGACACGACCCCGAGCACCGGCGACCACGCCACGACGATCGCGAGGGGGAAGCCGAGCGCGACGTTCGCGGCGAGCGACAGCACGTCAAGCCGCCACGTGTCCGCGAGCATCGAACGGTAGGGGCGGGAGCTGAGTTGGCTGAAGAGCCCCGCCACGAGCGCCTGGTTCGCCGCCACGTAGACGAGGACCGCGACCAGCACGGCCCCCACGACCGGAGGCGACAGGAGCCCCGTGCGGTGGCCGTTCAGGGCCGCGAACGTCAACGCGCCGGCGGTAGCCGACAAGGCCATCGCCCCGGCGTTGAAGGCGGTCTTCGTCCACCCGTTGCGGGCGACGACGTGTGTGACCGCTGCAGCGCCCGCGAGGAGAAGGGGCGTCTGTCGCGGCGTGAGAACGAGGAGCATCGCAACGAGAAAGGCCTCGTCGAGGGTCGTCGCCCGCGTGCCGCCCTGTGTCTTGAACCGGAAGTGGGCCGAGGAGCCGATGGCGGCCCCGACGGCAAGCACGGGAGCCGCAGCCGTCAGGTCATCGGAGCCGGGGCCCAACCACGCGAAGAGGACTGCTGCGAGGCTTCCGGAGATGCCGACGGCCGCCGCGTAAACGGTAAGTCGTCGACCCATCACCACTCACGGAGCTCGAAGCTCACCACCACTGGGTCCCCCACCACTGGGTCCCCCACCACTGGGTCCCCCACCACTGGGTCCCCCACCAC
>JBOHEE010000184.1:0-5848 GCA_050700895.1 Nitriliruptorales bacterium
GGCCGGGGCGGTCGCGGGGTCGCGGGAACCGGCGACGCGGAGGGGCGGGCCGACAGGGGACGGCTCGGCGGACGACACGTCCGTCAGCGGGTTGAGGGCGCGACCGATCGCGGCCCCGTAGCGCGCACCCGCCACGTACGCGAGGCCGAGTTGCGCCAGAAGAACCGCCGCCGCACCGATGGCGACCGCGGCCCGCTGGCGACGACGTGCGAGCCAGGAGCTCCTCATCGGTGCCACCTGCTCCCACCCCCCGGAAGTAGATGGACCGTACTAGTCCGCGCCCATGCTACCGGCATCAGCTACCAAATGTAGCGACCGGGCGACGAGGAGTGGCCGCACGATCGGCCAGCCGGACGCGTCGCGATGATCAGAAGAAACCGGCGCGGTCGAGGGTCGCGATGCCCCAGACGGTGAGGAGCAGACCGACGGCCAGCCACGTCAACGCCCAGGCGGGCGAGGCGCGCTGGCCCTCCTCCTGGCCGGGGAAGCGGCCCGTCCGCCAGTAGCGGAGAAGCGAGAGCCCCGAGCCGAGGAGAATCGCCGCGCCCACCCCGGCGACGAGCTCTCCGACGATGATGCTCCAGGGCAAGGGATCTAGACCGACGTCCGGGCCAGGTTCGCGAACTTCGTCAGGTGGTCGAGGAAGGCGAGCTTCACCGTGCTCGTGGGGCCGTTGCGCTGCTTGGCGATGTGGAGCTCGGCGATGCCTCGGTCCGGCGTGTCGGGGTCGTAGACCTCGTCGCGGTAGATGAATCCCACCACGTCCGCGTCCTGCTCGATGCTGTTGTGAACGACGATGCCGCCCGCCACGAAGTTGTGGTTGCCAGGGACCGTCGCATCGAAGACCTCCTCCATGCCGTCCGGCTCGATCGAGGCGATCTCGTCCCACATCACGTCGGACAACACAAGGTCCTCGAGCCGCTGGTCGGGGAGGACGGCGACGACCCGACCAAGTCGGGCCCGACTGACGTTCGACTTGTAGAGCGTCGTACCGCAGTACTTCGTTCCGATGGCGTCCTGGAACTCGCGCTCGGTGAAAGGCGAAGCCCCACGTAGTTCCCGCACCCGGTTCCAGACCTCACGAGGGATGGTGTCACCGGTGGGGACGACGGGATCCGCGATTCTGCGAGGGACTGCCAGACGGTCACCGGGCGCAAGGCGCTCCAACGGCGTCCACCCATCGAACGTGCGGAACGGGTGATTCGCCGACGCGCGGATCTGCCGGCCGGAGCGCAGCGTCATCTTGTAGACAGGCTTCACTCCACTCGAGAAGACGTGAGACATCAGCCCAGGAACCAGTCGGAGGTGCTCGTCGAGCGCCCAGACCGGAATGTCCCTTTCGCCCGAGGCATAGAGCTCGCCCAAGGTCACCGACGCGCCGGTGTCAGCCCGGAGGACCCGCGTGTCTGCTGTCAAGCATCCACTCTCGCGGAGGTCGGCCAACTGCGGCCGCTTGTCGGTCCGGGCTTCAGGCTGGCGGGAGAGCTGGGAGAGCGCGATGACCGGGACGTCGAGCTCCTTGGCGAGCATCTTGAGGCTCCGCGAGATCTCCGACACCTCCTGGACACGGTTCTCCACGCGTCGGTGGGACTGCATGAGCTGGAGGTAGTCGACGATCACGAGGTCGAGGCCGTGGCGCTGCTTCAGACGGCGGCACTTCGAGCGGATCTCCATCATCGTGACGGCGGCGGTGTCGTCGACGAACAGTGGTGCCTCGGCGAGCCGCCCCATCGCGTCAGACAGCGCCGCCCAGTCGGCCTCGGCGAGCCGGCCGGTGCGGATCTTCTGCGAGTCGACCCGGGCCTCGGACGACAGGATCCGATCGACGATCTCCGCCCTGCTCATCTCGAGGCTGAAGATCACCGCCGGTTGCCGGAGCTGCACCGTGACGTACTCGGCGATGCTGAGTGCGAAGCTCGACTTGCCCATCGCGGGGCGCGCTGCCACCACGATCAGGTTCTGCTTCTGGAGCCCCGCCGTGAGGCGGTCCAGGTCGTTGAACCCGGTGGCCAACCCGGTCACCTCGGAGCGGTTCTCGTAGCGCTGCTCGATGCGCTCGAAGCCCTCGGAGAGGAGCTCCTTCAGCTCGGTGTACTCCGTGCCGACACGGCCCTGGGCGACGTCGTAGACGAGCTGCTCGGCGCGGTCGATGACGAGATTGACGTCCTCGCCGCCGTCGTAGCCGAGCCCGACGACCTCCGTGCCGGCGTCGATCAGCCGGCGCAGCATCGCCTTCTCCTTGACGATGCGCGCGTAGTAGATGGCGTTCGCAGCGGTCGGCACCGACGCGACGAGGTCGTGGAGGGCGCTGGCCCCGCCGGCGTCGTCGAGACGGCCGCTCCTCGAGAGCTGGTCGACGACAGTGATCGGGTCCACCGCCTCGCCGCGGCGGAACAGCTCCATGACCGCTTCGTAGACGAGTCGGTGGGTGGAGCGGTAGAAGTCCTCCGCGCGGAGGATCTCCATCACCTCGGCAAGCGCCGAACGTGACAGGAGTGCGGCGCCGAGCACCGCGACCTCCGCCTCGAGGTGCTGCGGCGGCGTGCGGTCGTACGAGGGTGATCCGTTCGGTGAGGCGGGGGAAGAAGCGCCTGTTTTCTTCGGACGCTGGTCAGTCGCCACGTCCGGCTCCTTCCCGGGCTATGCCCCGCCGTCCTCCTCTGGGTCCCCCGCCACCTCGTCGGTCGCTGGCGCCGCGACGTCGGCAGCACTCTCTGCGACCTCGTCGGTCGCCGGCGCCGCGACGTCAGCAGCACTCTCTGCGGCCTCGTCGGCTTCCGCTTCCTCGGCTTCCGCTTCCTCGGCCGCAGCCTCCTCGGCCTCGACGGCTTCGGCCGCCGCGAGCGCCCGTTCCTCGAGCGTCGCGGCCTCCTCCGCCGCCTCGCGGCGCTCCGCCTCGAGCCCCTCGAGCGTCACCTCGCCCTCCACGTCGACGATCTCGATCGGGATCTCGGCCGTCACCTGGGGATGGAGGTGCACCGCGACCGTGTACTGGCCGATCTGCTTGATCGCCTTGCGGAGGTCGATGCGGCGACGCTCGATGTCGTGGCCGCGCTCGCGCAGGACCCGCTCGATGTCCGCGGCGCTCACCGACCCGTAGAGGTTGCCCCGCTCGTCCATCCGCGCCGGGATCCGCAGGGTGCGGGCCTCGAGAGCCCGCTGGTACTCCTGGGCCGTGCCGAGGGTCTTCGACTCGCGTGCCTTGCGCGCCCGCGTCAGGGTCTCCGCCTCCTTCAGCGCCCCGGGCGTCGCCTTGATCGCGAGGCCCCGTGGGAGGAGGAAGTTGCGCCCATAGCCGTTGGCGACGTCGACGACATCGCCCGGCAGGCCGACGTTGTCGACCTCTTCCTTCAGGATGACCTTCACGGAAGCTCTCCTCCGCGCGTCGATCAGCGGACGCTGTAGGGGATCAGCGCCATCTCGCGCGCGTTCTTCACGGCGGCGGAGAGCTGACGCTGATGCTGCGGGCAGACACCTGACGTCCGACGAGCCTTGATCTTGCCACGCTCGTTCAGGAACGGCTTGAGGGTCTGCAGATCCTTGTAGTCGATGTACTCGGAGTTCTGTCGGCAGAAGAGGCAGACCTTCTGCCGCGTGCGGCCGCCGTAGGCCATGTCGTCGCTCCTCGTCGTTGCCCGGCCCGCGAAGGCCGGCGGTTGCGTTGGTCTAGAAGGGGACCTCGTCGAGGTCCGGGGGTGGGACCTGGTCGCTCGTCGGGCCGGAGGCCGATGCCGAGGGGCCGCGGCTCTTCTCCGGTGACGCGGCCGCCCAGCGGAGGCTCGGCGCCACCTCGTCCGCCTCGATCTCGGTCACCCAGCGCGTCTGCTTGTCCTGCCCCTCGTAGCTGCGGATGCGCAGGCGGCCGATGACGATCGCGCGATCGCCCTTGTGGAGGCTCTGCGCGACGTTCTCGCCGAGGTCACGCCAGCAGTTGACGGAGACGAAGGTTGTCTCCTCCTGCTGCTGACCCTCGCGATCGGTCCACCGACGATTGCTCGCGATGCGGAAGCTCGCCACCGGCGTCCCGTTGCCGAGGAACCGCAGCTCGGGGTCGTCGGTCAGGTTGCCGACCATCGTGATGATGTTGCTCTCGTAGGCCACCGTGGTTCTCCTCGTCGTCGTCGATCAGGCCGGTCGGCGGACGCGGGGCCGTTGCGGCTGGCGCACACGCACCTCGGGCCGGATCAGCTTGAACCGGACCACGTCGTCGTGGATCTTCAACTGCCGTTCGATCTCCGGAAGACCCTCGCTCGGCACCTCGAGGTCGTACACGAGGTAGTACCCCGCACTCCGGTGTTCGATCTCGTAGGCGAAGGGGCGCCGGCCCCAGGAATCCACCTGGCGGACCTCGCCGCCGTTGCTCGTCACGAGCGAACCGACCCACTCGCCGAGCGACTCGGCGCCCTCTTCGTCGAGGGTGTCGCTGAGGATGACCATCATCTCGTAGTGGCGCATCGCACCTCCTCTGGGCTGCGGCCCCCACGGTCACGGCCTGATGCCGCCGTTGGGAGCAGGAGTGCTTCGTCGGCCCGGGGAATGGGCCTTGATGCGCGGACGGTACCCCACGGCGCAGCGGCTCTCAACCGCGCCGTCATCGGACGTCCCGTCATCCCCATCTGGTGCGACCTCTCTGGTGCGGTGCTCGATCCGACCCGTCTGCGCCGGTGCGACCATCCGTGCCCCGGCACGCCGACGGTACGCGTCCGGTGTGACATGTGGGTGCGCTTCCGCGAGATCGCTGTGGATGGGCGGCTCCGGTCGCGCGCCTCAGCCCGGGACCGCCTACCAGCGGCGTCCGAAGATCACGAACCGGCCCAGGGCGGCGGCGCCCAGGAGGACGAGCCCGGCGGCGGCCGCCATGAGCGCCCGGCGGGGCGACCCTCCCGGTCGGTCGGAGAGGTCGATCGCCGCGGGTGATCCCGACGCGGCCGCGGTCGGATCGGGGAACGGTGACGACGCGGCGGACGACGGCGGTGGAGATGCGACGACCGGATCGTCGACGTTCCCGGTCGCTGGCTGCGACGGTGCCTGACCGACGCCGAAGCCGGGCGGTCCCGCTCTGCTGCGCGCCGGGGCGGACGACGAGCCCGTCTCCCCATCGGCCGCCTCGCGAGTCGGGGACGGCGAGGGCGGGGCGTCGTCGCGCGTCTCGTCCTCGGACGGTTCGGCGTTCGGCGGCGCCGAGATGTCCTCCTCAGCGGGTCCCTCCTCACCGGGTCCCTCCTCGGCCGCCACGACCTCGACGGTGCCGACCATCGTGATCGGGTGGATGCGACACCGGTACGCGTAGGTCCCCGGCTCGGTCAGGACGACCGAGAACGTGTGGCCGGCCGCGCGGCAGGGCGAGAGGTCCTCGGGATCGCACTCGGCGTCCGAGTCGAAGGAGCCGTCGAGCGCCGTGACGGTGTGCGGGTTCTCGTTCCCGCCCGACCAGCGCCACACCACCGCGTGACCCGCCGTGACCGTGATCTGCCTCGGGTCGAAGGCGTTGTCGACGACCGTGACGTTGCCCTCCATGGCCACGCCGACCAACGCCGGGGCAACGACGGCTGCGAGCGTGAGCGAGGCCAGCGCGCTTCTCGCGCCTCCGACGATTCTCACGCCGACCGACGCTACCGGCGGCTCCATGCCCCTGCCATGGCCTGGACGCCCACGTGGCCGGCGATCGCCAGCAAGAGGAGCGCACCGGCCAGGAACGTGAGGATCCGCCGCGCCGGCGAGGTCGCACCGTCGTCGCGGGGGCCCGCCACCTCCGGCGCCGGGTCGCCGGGATCGGCGGCGTCCGTGGTCGTGACGTCGACGGTTGCGGACCCGGCCGCCGGCACCTCCGGCCCGCCCGCCCCAGGCT
>JBOHEE010000185.1:0-4311 GCA_050700895.1 Nitriliruptorales bacterium
GGTGGGCGTCGCGGACGTCGCCGCCGAGATGGCGCCCGCGTGCCCGACGAAGCTCCTCGCCCCTCACCGGCGCTTCCCGAGCGGCTCCGACTCGCCGAGCGCCACCGCGAACGTGTCGGCGAGCGCCCTGAGGTCCGACTCGTCGAATGTCGGACCGGTGAGGAACGGAAGCTCCAGGAGCGGCTGCTCGGACCCTTCGAGGAGACGCCCTCGCATGCGGACCTGCAACTCCAGCCGGGCCTGGTGGACCGCGACCTGTTCGAGTGCGAGCTCGGCGCCCTCGTCGCCGAGCTCGGCGCCGGCGGCCTGGCCGAGGCGGGCGACGCCGGCCACCCCGAGCTCGTCGAGGTGGGCGAGTTGCTCGTCGTCGAACCGGGGGCTGAGGACGCGGTTGGCGACGATCGGCCCGGGGGCGATGCCCGCGGCGCGCAGGGCATCGACCGCCTCGGTGGTCTCGAGGACCGGCATCTCCTCGAAGAGGGTGACGACGATCGTCCGTGTGCGAGCAGGGTCGCGCAGCATCCCGGTGATGCTGCTGGCCTGGCGACGGATCGGCCCGACGCGCACGATGTCGGTCACCGCCTCCGGCGCCTGGAGGAAGGAGACGATCCGGCCCGTCGGCGGCGCGTCGAGCACGATCAGGTCGTAGACCGGTCTGCCGTCGTCGCGGCGGCGGCGCTCGATCTCGTAGATCTTGCCCACGAGGAGCAGGTCGCGGAGCCCGGGGGCGGCGGCGGTGACGAAGTCGATCGCGTTCGTGCGCGACATCACCCACTGGACCCGTTTCAGGCCGTAGTACATCTCGAGGTACTCGTACATCGAGTCCTCGGGGTCGACCGCGAGGCCGAAGAGGTCGGGGCGGAACTCGCGCTCCCCGTAGTCCCACGGCCCGGTCCCGAATGCGCGGGAGAGCCCCTGACGGCCCTCGACCTCCACCAGCAGCGTCCGTCGGCCGCTCGCCGCACCCAGCAGTCCGAGCGAGGCGGCGACGGTGGTCTTGCCCACGCCGCCCTTCCCCGTGACGATCATGACGCGGGAGGCGAAGAGGTCGTCGAACCCCCGGAGGGCCGTCGGTGTGTGCGCGTCGGTCACGTCCCGGAGCGTAGACGCCGCCTCTCTCGGGGCAGCGGGAGACGTAGCCCCCGACTGGGGGGTTCGGGGGCTCGAGGAGTCGAGCGCTGCCGGCCGAGTCTCTCGGGGCAGCGGGAGACGTAGCCCCCGACTGGTCCGAGTACCCTCTTTCGCGATGCCCCCTCTCGCGCGCATCCTGCGCGCCCTGATCGTGCTCCTCGTCGCGGCGTCGGCCGCGCTCGGGATCTCGAACGCCGCCCTCGCGCAGGACTCCGACGACCGAACGGTGGAGATCCTCCAGGTCAGTGGCCCCTTGGATCCGCCGGTGGTCGGCGCGATCCGCGACGTCGTCGAGGGCGCGAACGAGCGCGGGTCCGAGCTCGTCGTCGTTCAGGTGCACCTGACCAGCGGCATCGCCGTGTCCCCCGAGGAGGTGATCGATCTCGTCCGGCGCTCGGCGGTGCCGGTCGTGGTGTGGGTCGGTCCTGGCGCGGCACGCGCAGCCGGTGCCGGCGCCCTCTTCGCAGGGCTCGGTCACGTCGCGGCGGTCGCCCCCGGCGCGTCGCTCGGGCCGGCGTGCCCGATCGAAGCGTCCACGCGGTGCGCCGGGGAGTCGGACCGGCAGGCGGTCGCGGACCTGCTCAGTGACGCGGCCGGCCTCTCGGACACGGCCGCCGGGGCGCTCGCAGCGACGATCGTGGATGCCGAGCGGGCGGTCGCGCTCGGGATCGCCGACCTGTCCGCGGCCGGACTGGAGCCGTTGCTCGTCGAGTTGGACGGACGTGAGGTGGCGACGGCGGCCGGGCCCCGAACGCTCCGTGTCCGCGCCGACGAGGTCACCATCCGCTTCCACAGCCTCGGCCTCCTCCGGCGCATCCTCCACGCGACGCTCGACCCCGCGCTCGTCTACCTCGTGCTCGCGTCGGTCCTCCTCCTGCTTCTCTTCGAGGTCTTCCAGCCGGGCTTCGGCGTCGCGGGGGTGGCGGCGCTCCTCCTCGCTCCCCTGGCCGTCTACGGGCTCGCGGTTCTGCCGACGGCCTGGTGGGCGGTGGCCCTCCTCGTCGTCGGCATGCTGCTGCTCGCGGTCGATCTGGCGATCGCGGGACTCGGGGCACCCACGGCTCTCGGCGCCGCCGGGGTCGCCGCGGGATCGTGGTGGCTGTTCCCGTCAGGCGGGCCGGGTCTGCGCCTCTCCGCATGGCTCGTCGGGATCGTGACGCTGGCGAGCGTCGTCTTCTTCGTGTTCGTCATGACGCTCGTCCTCCGCGCTCAGGCCGGCCCAGAGGTCGACGAGGTCGGCGAGGAGCTCGTCGGACGTGTCGGCGTGGTCCGCTCGACACTCAATCCAGAGGGCCATGTCTTCGTCGGTGGCGCCCTGTGGCGGGCGCGGTGGACGAGCGCGAGAAGAGGTCGCCTGCGAACGGGCAGCCGCGTCCGGATCCACGGGATCGACGACGAAGGTGTCCTGCTCGCCGAGGAGGCGGAGCACGAGGCGGTCGGCGCCCCCGACGACTTATGAGCTGCTTGCTGCCAGCAAGCACGATCCCGTTCACAGGATGGCCATCGGGCACTAGGTTCCTCGCCCGGAACGAGCGGAGGAGGCCTCGTGTTCGGCGGTCGGGACGAGTGGGAGCGACACGCCGCCTGTCAAGGTGTGGACGCCTCCCTGTTCTTCGCGCCGAATCGCTTCGAGCCCAAGCGCGAGCGTGAGGCACGCGAGGCGGCCGCGAAGGCGATCTGCGACGTCTGCCCCGTGATCGACCCCTGCCGAGAGGCCTCGCTCGTCCGCGGCGAGATCTTCGGCGTCTGGGGGGGCCTGGGCGAGCTCGACCGCCGCGAGCTCCTCTCCCGGCTGACCGCATCGAGGGCGGGATGAGCGGCGACCCCCATGCCCGGCTCGAGGAGCTCGGGATCGTCCTGCCCGAGCCACCGGCTCCGGCCGCCGCCTATCAGCGCTCGCGTGAGGGCGGCGGCCTCGTCTTCACGGCCGGCCAGCTGCCGAGCGTCGAGGGCCAACCTCCCCGGACGGGGAAGCTCGGGCGCGACCTCGACACACCGGAGGGGGCCGAGCTCGCGAAGCAGGCCGCGCTCAACGTGCTCGCCATCGCGGCAGCGGCCGCGGACGGGGACCTCGGTCGGGTCCGCTTCGCGAAGCTGACCGTCTTCGTCGCGAGCGACCCTGCGTTCACCGAGCAGCACATCGTGGCCAACGGCGCGAGCGAGTTCCTCGCCGACGTGCTCGGCGAGGACGGCCTCCACGCGCGCTCCGCGATCGGGGTGCCGGTGCTGCCGCTCGACGCCCCGGTCGAGGTCGAGGCGATCCTCGAGATCCGTCCGGTCTGACCGACCTGTGCGGATACCCGGGCGCACCTCCCCCCGTTCGGCATATGCCGTCTGGACGCCCCGCCGCGTCCATCCAGACGTCCCGGTGTGACCAGGTCACTTCGCCTTGTAAGTGGAATCGAACGGTAAGGCGACGATCACGCCTCGCTTTCTCGCTAGCGCGGACGACCGCGCGGGCGCCACATGTCCGGGCTCCCCTAGCTCTAGCCGGCGTGTCGGACCCGCCGGGTCTGGCCGTCGAAGTCGGTGAACCCCGTCGCGTCGAGGTGCTCGAGGAGCGGGATCGCGTACTTGCGCGTGGTCCCGAGGGCCTCGCGGGCCTCGGCGGTCGTGAAGCGCCCCCCCGCGGCGAGTTCGCGCAGTATCGAGACCGCCTGCGCGACCGCTCCACGGGCGAAGGCGACCTCCCCGCAGACGACGACGTCGCCCGACTGGACCAGTTCGTTCAGCTCCCCGTGGTGCATCCCGATCCGCTTCGCGACCTCGTCGATGGACGGTGGGCTGAAGGGATCCTGGTTGAGCGTGGCGAGGAGCTCTTCACGCCGTCGCCGCCGGGCGTCGTCCTGAGCGGGAGCCTGCCCGGGCAGGACGTACGCGGCGCCCACCCGGACGAGGTCCCCGCCGGCCGCCAGCGATTCGAGGAGGTCGTCCGCGATGCTCGGTGGGCATCCGGCGCGCCTCGCGGCGCCCAGCAGCGGCGTCTTGCGGGCCCCGGGACTCTGCGGGTCGTCGGCGTGCTCGTCGGCCAGCGCATCGTGGATCGCCGAGCGCCATGCTTCGAGGCGGCCGGCATCCACGAGGTGGTCGGCGAGGCGGACGAGTCCCGCCTCCGCCTCCTCGACATCGGTCCCCGCCGCCGCGAGGAGACGGTCCCTCTGGCCGGCGCCGCCCCAGGCC
>JBOHEE010000186.1:0-5515 GCA_050700895.1 Nitriliruptorales bacterium
GCCTTCTGCTTGCGGACGTAGGCGGCCTTCGCCTTCGCGCGGGCGATGCGCTCGCTCTTCCCCTCGGCGATCAGGCGGTCGTAGACCTCCTGATCGATCTGGGCTTCCTCGCTCATGGCGCGAACTCCTCGATGAAGGAGGCTGGTGTCCCACGCTGGCGCACGTCTGGCCGGTCCAGATCGCCCCTGGCTGTGTTGCGGACTCGCTTGCGCAGCGCTGCCACGCGGCGCTCGCCGCGCCTTGCCAGATGACGATCTGTCCTCGCCCGGCCGCACACCACGTTGAACACCACCCTCCTAGAGGGGACCGGAGATGCCGCCGTCCTTGCGGATCCGCCAGAAGTGGACCGCGAGGAACAACACCATCACGAACGGCAGGAAGAGGACGTGGAGGACGTACCAGCGCAAGAGCGTGTTCGGCCCGATCTCCACCCCGCCCAGCAGGACGAACTGGACCTGGCGGCCGAACACCGGCGTGAAGCCCATCATCGAGGTGCCGACCTGGACCGCCCAGATGGCGAGCTGGTCCCAGGGGAGCAGGTAGCCGGTGAACGAGAGCAGCAGGGTGAACTGGAGCAGGAAGATGCCCACGACCCAGTTGAACTCCCGCGGCGGCTTGTAGGCGCCGTGGTAGAAGACCCGGGCCATGTGGAGGAAGACCGTGAACACCATGAGGTGCGCGCCCCATCGGTGGAGGTTGCGCACGAGCTGGCCGAACGTGACCTCGGCGATGATGTTGCGCATGTCGAGGTAGGCGAGCTCGGTGTTCGCCCCGGCCGCCGGCGTGTAGAAGAACATGAGGAAGATGCCGGTGACGGTCAGGAAGACGAAGAGGAAGAAGCTGAGCCCGCCGAGGCAGTAGGTGTAGGTGAGCTTCAGGCCGTGCCGCTTCACCTTCACCGGGTGGAGGTGGTAGAGGACGTTGTTCATGGCCGCGAGCGCACGGTCCCGGGAGGTGTCGCGGTAGCCCTTGCGGTAGATCGAGCCGGGCCGGAACATCGACTTCCAGAACACGTTGTCCTGCACGCGGTCCTTGACGTCGGTGAGGCTGCTCGGCCGCTGCTGCCTCCTGCGCTCGCGCGTCTCCTTGAGACGCTGGCGCGCCGCCGCGAACCGCGACGTCTGCTCCGGGGCACCTTCATCAGACGACACCCATCAACTCCTCAGTAGCCCTCGACGCGCCCGAGCCAGAGCGCATCGGTCGGACACCGCTCCACGCAGATCGCGCAGCGGGTGCACTCGACGTCATCGATGATGAAGACCGCGCCGGCCGTGGATGCCAGCGTCTTCACCTCGGGGTTTTCCGCGTCCTGGACGATGTCGGGAGACATCATGTAGATGCACTCCCACGGACAGACGTCCTCGCAGGCGCGGCAGAGGATGCAGAGCTCGGCCGTGAGCCCGATGTGCCGCTTCGGCTTCACCCGCTCCTGGAGCCATTGCGCGTCCACGGTCTGCACCCGGTAGTCGTCGAACATGAGCGGGTGCTCACCACGATCGGTCTTGCCCATCGGTTGCGCTCACCTCCTCCCGTGCCTCGCTGTCACGACGGTCACTTGTAACCGCCGGCCTCCCGACGTTCCTCGCCGGGGCCGAGGTTCCTCGGGAAGCGCTTCTGGATCTGGAGGGCCGCCACGACGGTGCCCACCAGCGCGACGAGATGCCACACGACGACCACGGTGTCGCGGATCACATCGTAGAGGTTGGTCGCGATGGGCAGGAAGACCCCACCGACCGACACCGTCAGCGACGTCGGGATGACCCGGTCGGCCAGGACCTGCTTCGCGCCGGCCACGTAGTAGATGAAGGCGGACGGCAGGATGCCGAAGACCCACCAGAGGACTCCGAGCCCACCGATCGAGCCCATCGTGGCCGCGACCCACTCGTGACCGCGGCGCGCGGACCGCAGGGCGATCGCGAGGGGGAGCGCGATGAGGAAGACGCCCCAGATCGCGAGGATGACGAAGCCCCACCAGCCGTCGCCGCGGGTGCTCGGATCGCCGAAGTAGTACAGCGCGCGAAGCGCCTCCGGGATCGCCCGGAAGAAGTCGGCGAACCAACTCAGCCTCACGTGGGGTCCCTCTGCTCGGTGCGCTCGGTAGGGGGAAGACCAGCCTACCAATCGGAGGTGGGTGGGACCGAACCGCCCCGCCCGGTCCCCGGCGCTAGCCGCCGACGTCCAGATGCTCTTCCAGCAGCCCCCTCAGCTGGTCGGCGGTCAGCGGGCCGGCGTGGCGGTAGACGATGACCCCGTCGGCATCCACGAACACCGTGGTCGGCATCCCGCGAGCCTGGACGGCGCGGAAGAAGCTGCCGTCGTCGTCCACGACGAGCTCGTAGGTGACCCCGGTCTCGGCCGCGAGGCGCCGTGCCTTGTCGTGGTTGTCCTCGCGGTCGATGCCGACGAACCGCACCTCGTCGGCGACGTCCTGGTGGACGTCCTCGAGGGCCGGCATCTCCTCCACGCAGAACACGCACCAGGTCGCCCAGAAGTTGAGGAGGGTCGGTCGGCCACGGAGATCGGCGGTCGCGAGGACACCACCACCGTCGAGCCTCGGGAGTTCGGCGTCGGGCAGCTGCTCCCCGCCGGTGAGCGTGCCGAGCGGCTGGAGACCCGACTGCTGGGTCTCGGCCTCACCTCCGCCGCAGGCAGCGACGAGGGCGGCGAGGGAGAGGACGAGGAGGATGCGTGCCATCACCGCGGAAACGTATCGACCCCTGCATCGGTTCCGGGCGTTTCCGCTCCGGTCGAGTGCTGCGATGAAGGCAGCGGATTCCATTGCGATGATGAGGTGGCTCCGTCCGACTCTGACGCGGCGCCCACGGACCACCCGCCAGGAGAGCTCGGGCTCGACGACCGGTGCCTGCCTGGTAACGCATGTGCAACGAGAGCGACGGATGTCTCGCGTCGCCGAGCCCCGGGAGGGCGTCGAACCGGCCCCCTGGCCGGAGCCGTCCCATCATTGCCCCTGCCGGAGCGACCCCTCATTGCCGCTGGCGGAGCCGTCCCATCATTGCCGCTGTCGGAGGCAGGTCACCCGGGTCCATCGCACGAGCTCGGTTCTTCCTGTCGGGAGCTCGTCCCATCACTGCCGCTGTTGGAGGCAGGTCACCCGGGGATGGCGGCCGCGGCGTCGCGAGCGGCGGCGACCACCTCGCCTACGGCCTCCCCCTCGTGGGCAAGGCTCGTGAAGAGCACCTCGCAGCCGGACGGGGCGACGAGGACGCCGCGCTCGAGCATCGCATGGAAGAAGCGGCCGTACGCCCCGTGGTCGGCGGCTCGGGCGGTCTCGTAGTCGACTGCCTCGACCTCGCCGAACGAGATCCCCGCCAGTGTCCCGACCTGCTGGATCGACGCCGCGAGCCCGGCGTCGGCCAGCGCCTTCCGCAGGCCGCCGACGAGCTCGGACGTGACCGCTCCGAGCCGGTCGAAGGCCGCGTCGTCGAGGAGGCGGACCTGGGCGAGGCCGGCGGCGACCGCGACCGGGTTCCCCGACAGCGTCCCGGCCTGGTAGACGGGGCCGGCGGGCGAGAGGTGCTCCATCAGGTGGCGGCGCCCGCCGAAGGCGGCCAGCGGGAAGCCGCCCCCGATGGCCTTGCCGAGGACGGTGAGGTCCGGCGTGACGCCGTAGCGCGCCTGCGCTCCGCCCCGGCCGAGCCGGAAGCCTGTGATCACCTCGTCGAAGACGAGCAGGGCGCCGCAGGCGTCGGCCCGCTCGCGAAGCGCGGCGAGGAAGCCGTCGGCCGGGGCGACGAGACCCATGTTCGCTGCCACCGGCTCGCAGACGATCGCAGCCAGATCGCCGCCGTGCTCGTCGACCGCCGCGTCGACCGCGGCGAGGTCGTTCCAGTCGACGACCACGGTGTCCCGGGCGGCTCCCTCCGTGACGCCGGGAGAGCCGGGGACGGCGTGGGTCGCGACGCCGGAGCCTGCCGACACGAGCAGCGCGTCGGAGTGCCCGTGGTAGTGACCGGCGAACTTCAGGATGCGGCCGCGGCCGGTGGCGCCGCGAGCGAGGCGGATGGCCGACATCGCGGCTTCCGTGCCGGAGGAGACGAGTCGGACCTCGTCGAGCGACGGGACCGCGGCGCAGAGCTCCTCGGCGAGCTCCACCTCGCCCTCGCTGGGTGCCCCGAACGTCGAGCCGCGCGAGAGGGCCGCGGCGGCCGCGGCCATGACCTCGGGGTGGGCGTGGCCCAGCGGCAGGGGCCCCCACGACATCACGAGATCAACGAGACGGTTGCCGTCTGCGTCCCAGACGTGTGCGCCCTCGGCGCGTGAGATGAATCGTGGGGTGCCACCGACCGACCCGTACGCGCGGACAGGCGAGTTGACCCCGCCGGGGATCACCCGCTGAGCGCGTTCGAACAGCTGCCTGGAACGATCCTCACCCATCACCGCGACCGTAGCCGTTCGGGGTCAGGCCTCGTTGAGCGCCTCCGCGAGCTCCGCCGCGGCGTAGGTGAGGACGAGGTCCGCTCCGGCCCGCCGGATCGAGGTGACCGCCTCGCGCAGCACGCGGTCGCCGTCGAGCCAGCCGCGCTCTGCCGCCGCCCGCACCATCGCGTACTCGCCGGAGACGTGGTAGGCGGCGACCGGCAGATCGGTCATCGCCCGGACGTCGGAGAGCACGTCGAGGTACGGCAGCGCCGGCTTCACCATGACCACGTCGGCGCCCTCGCCGATGTCGAGCGCGACCTCGCGCCGCGCCTCCCGCCGGTTCGCCGGCGGCTCCTGGTAGGAGGCGCGGTCCCCGAACGACGGCGTCGACTCGGCGGCCTCGCGGAAGGGGCCGTAGAAGCCGGAGGCGAACTTCGCCGCGTAGGCGACGATGCCGACGTCGGCGTGGCCCTCTGCGTCGAGCCCGGCGCGGATCGCGGCGACCTGGCCGTCCATCATCCCGGAGGGGGCGACGAGATCAGCGCCGGCCGCGGCGTGGGTCAGTGCCTGGCGGACGTAGCCTGCCACGGCGGCATCGTTGTCGACCGTGCCCGTCACGGCGTCGAGCGGGCCGCAGTGGCCGTGGTCGGTGTACTCGCAGAGGCAGACGTCGGTCCAGACGACGACCTCGTCGCCGAGGTCGTCGCGGATCCCCCGGACGGCCGCGGGCACGGCGCCGTCACGGTCCCAACCACTCGCCCCGTCAGGGTCCTTCGTCTCGGGGACGCCGAAGAGGATGACGCTCGACACCCCGAGCTGGTGCAACCGCTTCACCTCGGTCCGCGCGCTCTCGCGGGTGTGCTGGACGACGCCCGGCATCGAGCCGACCGGGACGGGCTCTGCGATGCCGTCCTTCACGAAGAGCGGGGCGACGAGGTCCGCGGGGTGCGGACGGACCTCGGTGAACGCCCGTCGCAGCCCGGGCGTCCGGCGCAGGCGCCGGAGTCGGACCTCTGGATAGCCGGCCATGGGGGCCAGTCTACGCGGCCGCGGGCGACACCCACTCAGCGGCGCGTGGCGGCGCCCTGGGCCGGGCGGCGCCCCCTCTCGGCGGCGGGTCCGCTGCGGTCGGGGG
>JBOHEE010000187.1:0-1567 GCA_050700895.1 Nitriliruptorales bacterium
GATCCGTTCCATCCAGAGCTCGACGCCCTCGGCGTGCGAGCGCGACGACCACTCCACCAGCCGGCCGGGCGTCGGCCACCAGCCCTCGAACTGCCCCACGATCTCGCGCGGACCGCTAACCCGGACCCGCCCTCCCGGGAGGCTCGCGTCCAGGCGAGCGTCCTTTGCATACGTGTCGGCTAGGCCGCCAAAGTCGCCGCGCCGCAGGCCGTCGTGAAGCCTGCGCGCGAGCGCACCTTCAGCCGTCTTCCGAACCCCCAACCCCATGTCTTGACTTTGCCGGCCCCCGAAGGGGGCCGCAAAGCCTACGGCACCGTGCCCGCGTGACTGACCGGTGCCATTCCGCAGTGGCCCCGCGTGTACTCGAAATCGACGCCGGCATCAACGCGGATCAAGTTGGCCTCGGCGACCTCGACTGAGTTGGTCGGGTTCGTGTACTCGAAGCCGCCGGGAATCTGGATCCGCACCTGGTACGGCTCGTCTGAGCCGATGCCGGTCAGCGTCGAGGCCTCGACCTCGATGTAGTCGCCTGCCTTGAGGCGGCCCCTTCGCTGCTCGAGGTCCCACTCCCACTCGAACGGCGCCACGAGTGGATCGTGTACGTGCGGGCAGATGGACGCGTATATCTCGAACAGCAGGCCGCCGGCCGTGCCGGTGAGGATCGTGGCGATCGCGTCACGCTGGTCGTCGCCGAGCGCCTCATCGAGCACCGGCTGGCGATGGCCGTTGCCGTCGAAGGGGGCGCTGGGAAACTGCAGGATGTGTGCCCAGTTCGCGCCGTCGAGGGAGACGTCCCCGAAGTGCCCCCGCTCGACGTGCATGGCGTCGACGCCCGCGCAGTCGCCATGGGTGGGAACCTGGTTGAAGTCACACGGACAGCCCGGGTCGCAGTTGCAGTTGGTGAACCACTGCCCCTCGATCGCCCACGTCGCCATCGCTCACCTCCCAGTCGCCGACATCCTCATGCCCGACGAAGGTAGCTCCGACGTAACTATGCAGCTAGGTGAAATCTCCTATGAACTGCATTCCGGCCAGGCATAGATAGATTCCCGAGCGCGGTGCGCCGCCACTACCGGCGGCGGCAGGTCTCCTTCGCCGCTGCGCGCCGTACAAAGCTGGCCTCGTCGCCATCCAGCCGGAGCAGCGCCCGGTTTGCGTTGTTGGTCTCGTCGCTCTCAACGATCGTGTCCTTCGGGTCCGCCCGGGTCTGCAGCACGTAGCAGCCGTCCCGAAGCTCCGAGGCCTCGATGAATTGGTCGGCCAGGAACCAGTTGTAGACGTCGGCCCAGCCGGGCGAGATGCCGTTGACCATGGACAGCCCGGTCGAGTCCCGCTCGGTGGGAGCGTTGCAGCGGGGGAAGTAGTAGGTCCGCGCACCGTCGCCCTTGCGCCCGAACCAAACGTTCTCCACGTCGATCATGCAGAAGCCGTTCTTGCGACCGACGCGGATCGGATCGCCCTTCCGCCTGCCGTCGGGCCGTGCGACCCAGAGTCGCGACTGGGCGAAGTTCACGTAGTGGAAATGCGCGTGTGCGGGGTGGAGCTCGTACGTATCGGCGACCCGATC
>JBOHEE010000188.1:0-10705 GCA_050700895.1 Nitriliruptorales bacterium
CCCCGGTCGCGGGGTTGAGTGGCGACGCCACGGGAGCGCCGGCCGGCCTCCCGGGACCGGCGGGGTCGGCGCTCGGGCCGAGGACGAGCCCGGGGTAGCCGTACACGCCGTGCTCGTGCCCGTCGAGGCCCTCGACCTCCGCACGCTCGGAGACCCGGACGCCCACGGTCGCCTTCAGGGCGAGGAACACCCCACCGACGGCGAGGAAGGCGAACGAGCCCGCCGCGAGCACGCCGATGGCCTGGACGCCGACCGTGTGTTCCGCCGAGTAGACGCCGACGAAGAGCGTGCCGAGCGCCCCGCAGGTGCCGTGGACCGAGATCGCCCCGACGGGGTCGTCGACCCGGAGCCGGTCGAGCACGAGGACCGAGCCGACCACGACCGCGCCCGCGACGAGGCCGACGAGCACCGCCCAACCGTTGGTCGCGAGGTCCGGGCCCGCGGTGATGCCGACGAGCCCGGCGAGCGCGCCGTTGCCGATCATCGCCGGGTCGGGCTTGCCGGCCTGCAGCCAGTTCACCGCGCCCGCCGCGATCGCGCCGGCGCCGCCGGCGAGGGTCGTGTTGAGCAGGATCGTGCCGATGAGCTCGGCCTGGCCGACCGCCCCGAGCGTGGAGCCGCCGTTGAAGCCGAACCAGCCGAAGAACAGGACCAGCACGCCGGCGATCGCGAACGGGATGTTGTGGCCGGGGATCGCCCGGGGCCGCCCGTCCTTGCCGTACTTGCCGATCCGCGGGCCGAGGACGAGGACGCCCGCGAGCGCGGCCATGCCGCCGGTCAGGTGGACCATCGTCGAGCCGGCGAAGTCGTGGAAGCCCAGGTCGAAGAGCCAGCCGCCCTCGCCGAACCACTGCCAGTGGGTGATGATCGGGTAGATCACCCCGGTGAGGACGGTCGCGACGACGAGGTAGGTCGCGAACTTGATGCGCTCCGCGACCGCGCCGGAGACGATCGTCGCGGCGGTGGCCGCGAACACGAGCTGGAAGAGCGACTGGGTCCCGTCACCGAGGATGTCGGCGGGCGCGAAGAAGCCGCTCAGGCCGATGAAGCCGGCGACGTCGGCCCCGTAGGCGAGCGCGGCGCCGATCGCCCAGTAGGCGAGCGCCCCGATCGCGACCGTCGCCATGTTCTTGCCGACGATGTTGGCCGCGTTCTTCGCCCGGGTGAGCCCGGTCTCGACGAGCGCGAACCCGAGGTGCATGAGCAGGACGAGGGCGGCGCAGGCGGCCACCCAGACGGTGTCGATGGCGTAGGCGAGTTCCTCCAAGGCAGGTTCTCCTGTGTCTCCAGCAGGGTCCCGCGCCCACCCCAACGACGGATCGCGGTCGTGGAGGGGACGCTACGAAGAGGCGGTTCGAGGCAGGTTCCGCCTATGTTCCAGACGTGTAACACCTCGATCGTGAACGTTGCAGGTGTGTGAACTGGAGGAGCCCATGGCGCTGCGGCTCGCGCTCGCGCAGGTCGACACGCTCGTCGGCGACATCGACGGCAACGTCGACCGCATCCTCGCGGCCTGGCGGCGCGCCGCGGAGGCCGGGGCCGACCTCGTCGCGTTCCCCGAGCTCGCGGTCACCGGCTACCCGCCGGAGGACCTCCTCCTGAAGCCGGAGTTCGTGGAGGCGAACACGGCCGCGGTGAGGAAGCTCGCCGAGCGGGGCCCCACGGAGACCGCCGCCGTGATCGGGTTCGTGGGCCAGGACGACGGCCACGGCGACGGCGACGGCGACGGCCGCGAGTGGGACGTCACCGTGGCGGCGCGCGAGGACCTCCACAACAGCGCGGTCGCGATCGTCGAGGGCCGCGTCGTCGGCACCTACCACAAGGGGCGGCTCCCGATCTACGGGGTGTTCGACGAGGCGCGCTGGTTCGGGGTCGACGACGACCCACTGGTCGTCGAGGTCGCGGGGACCCGGGTCGGGATCACGATCTGCGAAGACATGTGGACCGAGGGCGGCCCGGTCGCCCGCTCGGTGGCCGCCGGTGCGGAGGCGGTCGTCAACATCAACGCGTCCCCCTACCACCGTGGCAAGCACGAGGACCGCGAGCGGTGGGCCCGCCATCACGCCGGCAGCCGCGACGTCTGGGTCGCCTACGTGAACTGCGTCGGTGGGCAGGACGGGCTCGTGTTCGACGGCGACTCGTTCGTCTGCGCCCCCGGCGAGGACGTCGTCGCCCGCGGGGCGCAGTTCGCGGAGGACCTCGTCGTCGTCGATCTCGACCCGGACGCCGAGCGGCCGCAGGTCCCGGACCGCCTCGACCCGGTCGAGGAGGTCTGGGCGGCGCTCGTCCTCGGCACCGGCGACTACTGCCGCAAGAACCGCTTCGAGAAGGCGGTCGTCGGCCTCTCCGGCGGGATCGACTCGTCGGTGACCGCGGCGGTCGCCGCCGACGCGCTCGGCCCGGAGAACGTCCTCGGCGTGCTGATGCCGTCACGCTTCACGAGCGACGCCTCGATCGAGGATGCCGAGGAGCTCGGCGCGAACCTCGGGATCGAGCTCGTGACGCTGCCGATCACCGACGGGGTCGAGGCCCTCGAGGGGACCCTCGCAGACCTCTTCGCCGGCACCGAGCGCGACGAGACCGAGGAGAACGTCCAGGCCCGGATCCGCGGGGTCCTGCTGATGGCGATCTCGAACAAGTTCGGCCACATCGTCCTGTCCACCGGCAACAAGAGCGAGGCGGCCGTGGGCTACTCGACCCTCTACGGCGACATGGCCGGCGGGTTCGCGGTGCTCATCGACGTGAACAAGCAGCTCGTGTACGCGCTGGCGCGCAGGCGCAACGAGCGGGGCGCGGCGATCCCCGAGCGGGTACTCACGAAGGCGCCGTCGGCGGAGCTCCGGCCGGACCAGCGCGACGAGGACAGCCTCGGCCCCTACGAGGTCCTCGACCCGATCCTCTGCGCCTACGTCGAGGAGGACACCCCGATCGACGAGATCGTCGCCCTCGGCTACGACCTCGACACCGTGCGCAGGGTCGTGCGCATGGTCGACCGGGCCGAGTACAAGCGCCGCCAGGCCCCCCCCGGCGTGAAGATCACCGAGCGCGCCTTCGGCCAGGACCGCCGCGTCCCCATCACGAACGCCTGGCGCCCCTGAGCACCCGGCTGGCCTGACCGCGGCGACCGTGAAGAGGTCAGGCGAGATACCGCTCGTCCCCTTCACGATCCCGACCGTAGGCGAGGCCCACTGGGCGGCGGGGCTCAGGTCGGGAGGTCGAGGCGCTCGAGGGTCGAGGGTTCGTGGCGAGCGAGGATCGGGACGACCCGCTGCGCCTCGCGATCCGACTCGGTGTGGATCGCGACGCCGACCTCGCCCTCTCCGACCGTGTGGAAGGTGAGCTCCCAGGCCTCGCTCATCTGCGCCGAGCTCGTCGCCCCGGTCGCCGCCCCGGTCCCGAGGCCGAGCACCGCGGTCCCCACGACAGCGGCCCAGAAGACCCCGATCGCGTCGGACCAGACCTCGTGGAGGACGAGGGCGCCGATCGCACCGCCGAGCACCGCACCAGCGAGCGCCCCGACGATCCCGCCGACCCAGGTCCGCCGCCACATCACCGCGGCGAAGCGACCGTCGGCGGCGACCACGTCGAGGTCGGCTGCCGCCTCGTCCGCCGCCGGTCCGTAGAGCGAGATCTGCGACGCGTCGACGCCGGCCATCTGGACCGCCTGGACCGCCCGCCGCGCGGCTTCCATGTCCGCGAACGTCGCGAGGACGTCATGCGGCGCGAAGTCGTTCGCGCCCGCCGCCGTCTCGTTCCCCACCCCCGAATGGTGCCCGGTCGCAGTTCGCGCACGGACCGTCCATCTGGAACGATGTGCACGCACCGCTGGACCCGCAGCAGGCGGGCCGGCAGGAGCTGGAGGTTCTCCCGTGTCCACATATGGCACCCAGGAATCCGCTGACGCCCCCGTGCGTCCCGTCACGATCCACGAACTCGGAGCGATGAGAGACCGCGGCGAGCGCTTCGCGATGCTCACCGCCTACGACTGCCTCTCCGCCCAGATCCTCGACGAGGCCGGCATCCCGGTGATCCTCGTCGGCGACTCCCTCGGCATGGTCATGCTCGGCTACGAGACGACCGTGCCGGTCACCCTCGACGAGATGCTCCACCACACGCGCGCGGTCGCCCGCGGCGCACGGCGGGCGCTCGTCGTCGGCGACATGCCGTTCGGCACCTACCAGCGCGGCGCCGACCAGGCGCTCGCGTCCGCGACCCGCTTCCTCAAGGACGGCGGCGCCCATGCCGTGAAGCTCGAGGGCGGCGGCCCGATCGTCGACGCGACCGCGCTGCTCGTCGGCGCCGGCATCCCGGTCATGGGCCACCTCGGGCTCACCCCGCAGTCGGTGAACCAGTTCGGCGGCTTCAAGGTCCAGGGCAGGGCCGAGGACGCCGCGCAGCGCATCGTCGACGACGCGGTCGCGCTCGCGGAGGCGGGCGCGTTCAGCATCGTGCTCGAGTGCATCCCCGAGGAGCTCGGCCGGCGCGTCACCGAGGCCGTCGAGGTCCCGACGATCGGCATCGGCGCCGGCCCTCACACCGACGCGCAGGTGCTCGTCTGGCACGACTTCCTCGGCATGACGACGGGCCGGCTGCCGCGCTTCGTGAAGCAGTACGCGAACCTGCGCGGGGAGATCACCTCGGCCGTGAAGAGCTTCGCGAGCGAGGTCGCCGACGGCGTCTACCCGGGCGAGGAGCACACCTACTGACCGCCGACGACCCCGCTCGGGCCCGCCGGATCACATCGACGTCGGGCCAGGGGCCGGGATCCCGGCCTCAGCGCCGACGTCGATGCGCCCCTGGGACCCCGGGAGGGGTACGTCCTTCCACGGTCGTCGGCAGGGAAGCGGGCTTCCCGCGGCGAAGAACCTGACGGCATCCCGAGGAGAGCCCTGTGCCGTCACGTCGCCGTGTCCTGACCCGCCATGTGCTGACCGCCGCCGTCGCGGCGGTCCTCCTCGCCCTCGCTCCCGTCGGGGCCGGGGCGCAGGACTCGCCGGTCACGGCCTACCGCCACCTCGACGAGAGCGCGGTCGCGCGCAACGTCCTGCCGCCGGGCCAGGGCCGCTACCTGAACCTCCTCGAGTACCTCGCGTTCGAGGGATCGGGCTCGCTCCCGGAGCGGAACAGCGACCAGATCGCCCTCTACGAGGATCTCGTCGCGGCGGCGCCGGAGCTCACCCCGAGCGACCTCGACACCCTCTTCAAGGACGCGTCGTTCGGCGTTCCCGAGGGCGAGGTCGCCGACGAGTACGCGCCGCGGGACGGGGTCACGGTGCTCCGCGACGGCTTCGGCGCGCCCCACGTCTACGGGCAGACCCGCGAGGACACGATGTTCGGCGTCGGCTACGTCTCCGCCGAGGACCGGCTCTTCATGATGGACGTCCTCCGCCACGTCGGACGGGGGCGGCTCTCGGAGTTCCTCGGCGCGAGCGAGGCGAACCTCGCCTCGGACCGCGCCCAGCGCAAGGGCGCCGACTACTCCGAGGAGGAGCTCCTCGAGATGGCGAACCGGGTCGCCGAGCTCGACCCCGAGCTCGGGCCGCTCGCCCGCGCCGACCTCGAGAACTACGTGGAGGGGATCAACGCCTTCATCGCCGAGGCGATCATCGACCGCACGAAGCTCCCCGCCGAGTACGACGCGCTCCAGCAGCTCCCCCGCGAGTGGCAGCTCACCGACCCGGTCGCGACCGCGACCCTCATCGGCGCGACCTTCAGCCCCGGCGGCGGCGGCCAGCTCGCGAACGCCGCCGTCCTCCAGGAGCTCCAGAAGCAGGGCCACTCCGCCGCGGAGGCGCGGGCGATCCTCGACGACCTGCGCATGGCGAACGACCCCGAGGCGCCGACGACGATCGACACGCCGTTCCCCTTCCTCACCGAGCTCGGCGAACCCCAGGACGGGGCGAACGTCGTGCCGGACGACGCCGCTGCCGTCGTCGAGGCGATGAGCGCCGCGGCGCTCCCGACCGCCGTCGACGGACCGTTCGGCAAGATCCCGCTCGCGGCGACGAACCAGGCGAGCAACGCCCTGCTCGTGTCGTCGCAGCTCAGCGAGGACGGTCGGGCCCTCGCGGTCTTCGGCCCGCAGGTGGGCTACTGGTCGCCCGAGATCCTCATGGAGCTCGACATGCACGGGCCCGGGCTCCACGCCCGCGGCGCCGCCTTCCCCGGCGTCTCCCTCTACGTGCTGCTCGGCCGCGGCACGAACTACGCCTGGAGCGCGACGACCGCGATCGGCGACCACCGCGACATCCGCGCGGTCGAGCTCTGCGACCCCGAGGGCGGCGAGGCCGATCTCGAGTCGACCCACTACCTCGACGACGGCGAGTGCGTCGAGATGGAGACCCGGACCGACACCTGGCTCGCGAAGCCCTCGGCGGCCGGATTCCCCCCGGAGTTCTCCGAGGACGCGATCGTCGTCCAGGAGACGACCGAACGCACGCGCCACGGGATCGTCCAGACCCGCGCGATGGCGGACGGCAAGCCGCACGCGTTCGTGCTCCAGCGGTCGAGCTACGGCAAGGAGGTCGACGCCACCCTGACCTACACCGCGATCCACGACCCGGAGCGGATGCGCTCGATCGAGGACCTGAAGGCGGCGTTCGTCGACCACTTCTCGTACTCGTTCAACTGGTTCCTCGTCCACGGCGACGACATCGGCTACCAGCTGACCGGCCACTACCCGCAGCTGCCGGTGGGCGTCGACCCCGACCTGCCGATCTCGGGCGACTCGAGGTGGGACCCGGTCGGCCGGCTCCGCAGCGCCGACATCCCGAACGCGACGAACCCCGAGAAGGGCTTCATCACGAACTGGAACGGGAAGCAGGCGCCGCAGTGGCGGGCGTCGGACGACAACTGGGCGTTCGGGCCGACCCAGCGCGTCCAGCTCCTCGACGCCGGCGTCGAACGGGCGCTGAGCGACGACGGGAGGGTGAGCCTCACCGAGCTGACCCGGGCCATGGGCATCGCCGCGACCCAGGACCTCTACGCGGTGCAGATCCTCCCGCTGCTGCTCGACGTCGTCGGCACGCCCGACGACCCCGAGCTCGCCGAGGCGGTCGGGCTGCTGCGCGAGTGGGCCGACTCCGGCGGCCACCGGCGTGACCTCGACGGCGACGGCGAGTACGACGTCCAGGCCCCGATCGTCCTCTTCGACGAGTGGTGGGGGCGGGCGACCGAGGCGATCTTCCGCCCGGTCCTCGGGGACGCCTTCGACCAGGTCCCCCTCGCGCTCAGCGAGAAGGCGAACCCGCAGGGCAGCGCCTACTGGGGGGCCTGGCACGGCCAGATCTCGAAGGATCTCCGCCAGATCCTCGATCGCCCGGTCGACGGTCCGATGTCGCGCACCTACTGCGGCGCCGGGGACCTCGAGGAGTGCCGCACCGCGTTGCGGGTGAGCCTCGACGCGGCGCTCGACGCGGTCGTGGCCGAGTTCGGCGAGGACCCGTCCGGTTGGGACGTCGACGAGTCGGCGGAGCAGATCGCCTTCGAGGCGGTCGGCGTCGTCGGCCTGCCGTCGATGCACTGGCAGAACCGGCCGACGTTCCAGCAGGTCCTCGCGTTCGGCGACGGGGCCGAGCTGGCTTCCCCCGAGCCGGTCGCCCCTGCCCGCGCTCCCCTGCCGACGACCGGCGGCGGTGTGGGGCTCCTCGGACTCGTGGCGGTCGGCCTGGCCGCCCTGCTCCGAAGGGGGTTCGGGGGGCTCAAGCAGTGAAGCGACCTCTCCAAGTGTCTCCTTGGGCGCGGAACGTAGCCCCCCCGACGTGCGACGAGGGGTCAGCGCACCCGTGACGGGGTGTGCTCACCCTCGACCGCGCGGGCGAGCACGTAGAGGTAGTCCGACAGGCGGTTGAGGTAGCGGAGGACCACCTCGTCGGGGACGAGGCCCTCCCGGACGAGGCCGACCACCGCGCGCTCGGCGCGCCGCGTCACGGAGCGCGCGAGGTCAATGGCGGCGGCGGGCCGGTTCCCGCCCGGCACGACGAACTCGTTCGGCAGCGGGTGCTCCGCCACGGTGGTGTCGATGCGCTCCTCGAGCGTGTCCACCATCTCCTGGCTGACGCGGCTGACCCCGTACTCCAGCCGGTCCCACTTCTCCGGCGCGCTCGCCAGCTGCGCCCCGACCACGAACAGCTCCCGCTGGATCTCGAGCACTCGTTCGTGCAGCTCGCCGTCGAGCTCCGCGCGGGCGAGGCCGAGGACGCTCACGACCTCGTCGGTCGTCCCGTAGGCGTCGGTCCGCGGGTGGTCCTTGGCGACGCGACCGCCCTGGAGCAGGCTCGTCTCGCCCGTGTCCCCTGTCCGTGTGTAGACCTTGTCGGTCGGCACCGTCGACGTCCTCCGGGCGGTCTCGGGACGAGCGTAGTGCCCGCACCACGGGCCCAGCGGATGTCGCCAGTCCGTTGCCTCCGCTCGCAGCCGTCCAGTACGGTCCTCCCGATCTCGCCCCCCCGCCGTGAGCAGACGCCGTGCCGACGACTCAGCGACCCCCCCGACACGCCTTCCGGGTGCTCACGCGCACCCGCGGCCGCTATGACGGCGAGATGTACGACGTCCAGCTCCAGGTGAACGACACGGGAGCGCTCGTCTGGGCGCAGACGTTCACCGACCCCGAGGAGGCCGACCGCTACCGCGAGGAGGTCGAGGCTGACCTCGACTCCCTCGACGAGAAGGCCTTCCGGCGCAAGTGGAGCGTGCCCTCCAGCGCCTGACCGCCTACCAGCCGGTCCCCTGACCCGCCGGCTTCGCGTGCAGCGAGGCGTCGTCGCGCTCCACACCGTCGATCTTGATGCCCGCGTGCACGCCGTAGGTGCGGTTCACGAAGAGCAGGACCGGGGTCATGTTCTCGAGGTGGGCGCTGTTGCGCAGCGGCCCGCAGTAGACGCCCCACATGCCCGGAATGCGCGCCGCGAGGTGAGCCACCTGGTGCGCGGCGTTCGGGTGGTCGCTGCAGATCAGGACGTCGCACTCGACCGACTCCTGGACCCGGAGGAGGCGCCGGGCGGGGACGTCGTGGAAGGCGCTCACGACCCGGCCCTCGGGCCAGATCTCCGCGCACTCCTCGGCCGCGGACCCGGCCGCGACCGGCACCGCCTTCGGGCCCTGCTCGTCGAACGCCATCGGGTTCACCACGTTCACGACGACCTTGCCGTCGACCGCCGCCCGGAGAGGCGGCAGCGTCGCAGCCTGGGCCTCGTAGGGGACGGTGACGACCACGACCTCGGCGCGCTCGACCGCCTCCTCGTTCGTCGCGGGGAGCAGCTCCGCACCCTCCCCCACGCGGCCGGCGAGGCCCGCCACGACGTCTTCGGCCTTCTCCCGCGACCGCGACCCGACGAGCACGGCGTGGCCCGCTCGAGCCCACCTGAGCGCGAGGCCCCGGCCCTGCGGTCCGGTGCCGCCCACGAAGCCGATGGTCTCGAAGCGGTCTGGACGGGTCACACGCACCTCCACGGGCCGGGCGAGGGCGCCCAGCATCCCATGCCGGCCGGGTTACGGGCGAGTCGGGCAAAACCCCCGGGATCGGGAGAGCTGCTGGATACACTCGGGCCTAACCGATCGTGACCACCGGATCACGGTCAGCAAGGAGGCCCGTGGGCGCGACGCCGGAGACGTCCGGCGACCGGTCCACCGCGGCTCGTCCCGTCGATGGCCCCGGTCGCGACCCGCGGACCCGCCTCCGCTGGCACCGCACGACGCTCGACGGCCGGATCGCGGCGTACGGCGAGGTCGGCGAGGGCACGCCGCTCGTCTTCCTCCACGGCTGGGGCATCACGAGCCGCGCCTACGCCCGCACCCTGCCGGCCCTCGCGGCGTCCGGGGTCCGCGTCATCGCCCCCGCGCTGCCGGGCTTCGGCAAGAGCGAGGAGGTGCCCGGCGGGCTGACCTGGGAGCGGCTGGCCCGCTGGGTCGACCAGCTGCTCGACCACGTCGGTGCGGACGAGCCCGCCTTCTTCGTCGGACACTCCTTCGGCGGGGGGGTGGCGACGATGACCGCGTGGCACCACCCGGAGCGGGTGCGCTCGCTCGTCCTCGTGAACTCCATCGGCGGATCGCAGTGGAAGTCCGACCGGACGCTGGCCGACCGGCCGCTCTGGGACTGGGGGCTCCACCTGCCCGTGGAGTGGGCACGCAAGGGCTACCGCCGCGTCCTCCCCGTGGTGCTCCGCGACCTCACCGAGAACCTCGTCCGCCACCCCGCGAACCTTCTCCGGGCCGCGCGCCTCGCGGCGTCGGCGGACCTCCGTGACGAGCTCAGCGAGCTGGCCGCCCGCGGGCTGCCGGTCACGATCCTCTGGGGCGAGCGTGACCGCATCCTGCCGCAGTCGGCGTTCGTCGCGCTCTGCGAGGCGGCCGGCGACGCCGGCGACGTCATCCCCGGGAGCGCCCACTCGTGGCTCCTCGCCGATCCCGACGGCTTCGGTGAGCTCATCACGAACTCCCTCACGATCCACTCTCTCCTCACGCGCACCGCTCGCGCCGCTTCGTAGCCTCGCAACGCCTGACAAGTCCTCGGGGGAAGACGTCTCGCGCCGCCCCGAGAGACTTGGACGGCGTCGCTCGACTTCTTGAGCCCCCCGAACCCCCCCAAGTCGGGGGCCACGTCTCGCGCCGCCCCGAGAGACTCGTGCGGCCGCGCTCCACTACTTGAGCCCCCCGAACCCCCCTGGAAGTCGAGGGGCCACGTCTCGCGCCGCCCCGAGAGACT
>JBOHEE010000189.1:0-4716 GCA_050700895.1 Nitriliruptorales bacterium
GCCCCGGAGCCCGCCGCTGCGGACGGCTCAACCTCCGAACCGGCGGCCGCCTCCGCCCGTGCCCCTGAGCCCGCCCCTCCTGCCGTCACTGATGCGCTGCGGGCGGCGCCGCTCGTGACGGCCGCCGTGGTGCTCATGCACCTCGCCTGGGGGATCGGGTTCCTGGTCGGCCGGCGGCACTGACCGCCGCAACCGCCGGACTCGCCCGGGGTCGGATCAGGTGACCTGACCCGGGGTCGCCGGCGGCGGCCGGACACTGCAACCCGAGAGCCTCGAGGTGCGTCGGTACTGGTGGCGCGCCCCGGACGCCGTGTGGGGCGCTGACCGGCGGGAACCCGCGTCCTGGACGCCGGTGGACCGACGGGGGGCTCGCCTCCGCGACGGGCGGGCCGCGAAGTGCGACCATGCAGACGAGAACCACGAGACGTAACGAGCGCTGATGTCCGACACCACGCGGGAGACCGCCCTCCCGGAGCGCGGAGAGTCACCGCCTGAGGGCGCGGGCGACGCCCCCGACGAAGGCCCCGACGCCCGGTACCGGCAGGTGGAGCAGGCGATCCGTGAGCGCCGACGTGTGCGGGAGCCCGTGGACGCGGCGCCCCCATCCGGTCGGGCGACGTCCGACGACGCATCGGCCCGCGGGTCGGATCGCCGTGCCGCGCCGCCCCCGACCGACGTCGACACCGCCGACGTCGACACCGCCGACGACGACACGGGCCGCATGCGGACGCCGACCGGGGAGATCCCCGCCCCGGAGCGGCCGATCGGGGACGACCGGACCGGCGGGCTCCCCCTCATGACACGGCTGAACGAGGCCGGCTTCCGCCTCGTCATGCTCCTCGACGGTCTCGCGCTCCTGGCGGTGCTCGTCGCGAGCATGGTCTGGCGCTATCAGGGCTTCGACTGGCCGCGCGGTCCGCTGGCGTTCACCCAGCCCTACACGCTCCCGCAGTACTTCCTCGCGTTCGTGACCCTCACCGTCCTCCACCTCGTGCTCTTCTACTTCGGCGGCCTCTACGAGCGGGAGCCGCGGCTCGGCCGGCCGTCGGTCCTGCCGCGGGTCGCGCGCCTGTCGGCCGGGGCGATCATCATCTTCCAGGCGGCTGGGTTCGTGCTCTCCGGCACTGGTGCGCGTTTCCTCCCGATCCCGACGCGGAACCTCGTCACCCTCTTCGTCGTGGGGTCGCTGCTCGTCGCGCTGAACCGCGAGCTGTCGATCCGGAACCAGATCCGGCTGCGGGGGCGGCCTCGCGTGCTGCTCGTCGGTGAGCCGGGCGAGGTGAACGTCGCCCGCGCCCACCTCCGCGCGGACGGGGAGCACGTCGAGCTCGCCGGGGCGGCGTCCACCACCGAGGACCTGCTCGCGGAGGTCGAACAGCTCGACGTCACCGACATCGTCCTGCTCTCGAGCGCCTGGCTCGAGAGCCTCTACCCGACGCTCGTGCGCGAGTTCGAGGCCCGCGACATCGGCCTGCTCCAGCGGGTGTCCGCGCGGGAGACGCTGTTCGGCCTCGCACGGGTCCGCCAGGTCGGCGGGATGCCGTTCGTGCCGCTGAAGGAGCACACGCTGCCGCTCTCCCGGGTCCGCTTCAAGCGCTTCCTCGAGCTCGGCCTCCTCCTCGCCACCGCCCCGGTCTGGGCGCCGGCTCTGGGTCTGCTCTGCCTCCACCAGCTCGCCGTCGTCGGGCCGCCGATCTTCTTCTGGCAGAAGCGGGTGGGCGCGGACGGCCGGATCTTCGAGATGGTGAAGTTCCGCACGATGCGGCCGGAGGCCGAGGAGGACGGCAACCCCCGTCTCGCGACCCAGGACGACCCGCGGATCGTTCCCGCCTGCAGGTGGCTGCGCGCGAGCCGACTCGACGAGGTCCCGCAGCTCTGGAACGTCCTCAAGGGCGAGATGTCGCTCGTCGGGCCACGCCCCGAGCGCCCCGAGCTCACCGCCCAGTTCGAGGAGCTCATCCCCGGCTACGCGACCCGCTACGAGATCCCGCCCGGCATCACCGGGCTCGCGCAGGTCCACGGCCGCTACCACACCGATCCCGAGTACAAGCTCGGCTACGACCTCCAGTACCTCGTGAACTGGTCGCCCCTGCTCGACCTCGAGATCCTCGTCCGCACCGTCTGGGTCGTCCTCGCCCGCCGCATCTAGCCCCGGCGCACGCACAGCCGCCCCCGCCCCCCGGGACCTCCGCCAGAGGTTCCCCGCTCTCGTAACGCATGTGTGACGGGAGCCATGAACCTTGCGCAGGCGCGAAGTTGTCCCCAGGCTGGAGACAGTTGCTTGCTCCCCGGCGCGGCCGATCCGCGATCGTGTGCACATGGGCCGAGATGCATGGGCGCGCCTCGGGCGCGGGGCAGCCGGACGGTTCGGTGTCTTCACGTCTGCGGAGGCGTTGAAGGCCGGCGTGTCCCGCATGGAGCTGTCTCGCTCCTGCGACGCAGGCACGGTCGAACGGTTGCGTCGGGCCGTCTATCGGTTCGTCGCGGCACCGCTCACTCCGAAGGCGAACGTGCTGGCCGCAGTCCTGGCGGGCGGGCCGACCTGTGTGGCCTCGCATACGACGGCGGCGGCGCTCTGGGGGCTCGCGGACCTTGAGGTGGTCGAGCCCTGCCACCTGCTCAGCGATCGGCCCACTCAGCGTCGGGTCGAGGTCGCGACCATCCACGTGAGCAGGACCGTCACTCGCCTCGACGTCACACGCCTCGGTGCCATCCCGCTGACAACGCCATGGCGAACGACTGTCGACGCCTGCGGAATCCTGGCCTGCGGCTGCGACGAGGTTGAAGCCGCCGAGGACCTCGTCATCGAGGCGTTCCGCCGCGGGCTCGCGAAGGAGCACCAGCTCCGGGACGTGGTCGAGCGGATGGGGCCAGCACCGGGGACCGCGGTTGTCAGAGCCGCCTTGACAAGCATGGATCCGGACGAGGTCCGCCGGCTGCTGTCGTGGCTCGAGCAGTACTTCCTGAGGCTCATCGCGAAGGCGGGCCTGCCGCAGCCGGAGGTGAACGTCCGCCTCCACGGCCGCAACGGCGAACTGATCGCCAAGGTCGACTTCATCTGGTCCTGGGCGCGCCTCGTCGTCGAGATCGACGGGCTCCGGTGGCACTCGCTCCCCAGCCAGAAGCTCTACGACGATGACCGGCAGAACAAGATCGTCCTCGCGGGCGAGCGGATCCTGCGCTTCGGGGCCAAGAAGCTGCGAGAGGCCCCGGACGACGTGATCGAGGTCGTTGCGGAGGCGCTTGCCGCCACCCGTGGTGGCTGACACGAGGTGGCCGTTGCGCGGTGAGCCGGGACAACGTCAGGGTTCAGGTTGGCCGTTGCGCGAGAGGTTGACCGCTCTCGTCACATATGCGTTACGAGAGCGTGCAACCTTTCGGCCAGGATCGAGGCCGCTGGCTACCAGGAGCCGGTGCGGAGGAAGCGGAGGTCGGCGCGGTCCTGCTCGTCGAAGTCGTCCGGGGGCGGGCCGCTGAAGACCTGCCCGATCGCGGTCGACTCGATCGCCCAGTACATCACCGACCCGCGGTTGTTCGAGTGGTGGGGATGCTCGGGATCTTCGTGGCCGAACCGCGAGTCGTAGGTGAGGTTCACGAGCCCGAGCAGGTGCCCGATCTCGTGGACGACCACCGCCTCCTCGACCTGCCGCCCGCCGCCGAGGAGGTCGGCGAGCGTCCCGCGCCAGCGCTCCGGGAAGAGGGCGACCTCCGAGGCGTTGTAGGCCACCCCGAGTGCGTTCTCGTTCTCGAAGCTGCCGTCCACGTAGAGGACGTAGATCACGACGGTGTCGGCCGTCGAGTAGTTGGAGCGGTTCGCGTCGGCCACGGCCCGGAGATCACCGGGCGTCCACGTCTGGCGCTCCGACGAGAAGCTGTTGCCGCCGCTGAGGGCGATGCCGCCCGGCTTGTCGCTGACCGAGCCCAGCACGCCGACGAGGTGGTCGAGCGCGCCAGAGTTCGCGTCCACGCCCTGCTGGACGTCGACCTCGACGACGAGCCGCTGGTGGTCGCCCCGGAGGATCGCCGGCCCGTTCGCCCCCAGCGATCCGAGGTCGTTGGTCTGCGTCGCACCGCCGGGAGAACCGGTCGCCTCGCCGGACGTGTCGCCGCCGCCCGCGCCATCCTGTGGCGAGGGGCTCCCGGCCCCCTCGATCCGCGTCGCCGCCTCGGAGGCCGCCTCGCGCACCTCGCCGGCGGCGGTCTCCGCGACGTCGCGAAGCTGTTCCGCGACGTCGCCCGGATCGGTCCCGCAGGAGCCGATGACGAGCGCGAGCACCGCGCCGAGAGCGAGCGGTCTGAGCCATCGCATGGGTGGTTGTCTCCTCGTCGCGTGCCGACGCCGCGCGTGCGCCCGCGTCACCGCCGTCACTCCCATGAACGCGGGGGGTGACGGCCGGGTTACGCACCGATCGGCGCCGTCACGGCGCGGGCGGTACGGCGCATCGTCGCGTTCTGCCTCTTTGGAAGGCGGAGGGTGGCCCCCGGGTTGCGCACCGGCGCGTCCGAACGGACAGGATCAGGCGCGGAGGGCGAGTTCGGCGCGCTGGAGGGTCAGACATGTTCCTGAGTCCGTGAACCACAAGGCGCTGCCCTCCGTGTCAAGCTTTCGTGGAACACTCACCCGCTCGTAATGCATGAGTTGAGGGCGAGAGAGGACCACGAGTTCGATGACGACGATGACGGCCACCGCGGCGAGTCCGCACACTGGTGGCATGA
>JBOHEE010000190.1:0-2448 GCA_050700895.1 Nitriliruptorales bacterium
CACCGAACAGGTCGAGCGCTACCGGCCCTGGTTCGACAACGCGGGACGGCTCCGCGAACTCGTCGACCAGCTCCGCCAGATCGCCATCGAACAGGCCCAGACCCAGGGCGACTGGCCCGACACATGACCCCCCAACGGGCACCTACTGTCGCGGCCTCTAACCGTCGGGCGACCCGAGATGGTGGAGGTTCGCCGTGCCCATCCGCTGCGGCGCCTAGCCTGCACGTCGTGCGCACACCGGTCGAAGCCCTCGATCACCTCCGCGACCTGGCCGGGTCGGGAGCCGTCGACGCGTTCTGTGCGCAGCACGGCATCGGGGTGCTGGTCGCGTTCGGGAGCGCGGTCGGTGCCGTCGAGGAGGCGCACGACCTCGACCTGGCGGTCGGGTGGCAGCCGGACCACGGCCACGACCTGGTCGGGCTCGTGAACGGCCTGATCGACCTCCTCGACTGCGAGGCGATCGATGTCCTGGAGCTCGACCGGGCGGATGTGGTCGCCCGCTACCAGGCGCTCGCCCACGGGGAGCCGCTCTACGAGTCCGAGCGCGGCGCCTTCGCCGAGGACCTCGTCACGGCTGCTGCCCGGCGCGCGGACACGCGCTGGATGCGCGAGCGCTCGCTGGAGGTGCTGGCCGGTGGTTCCTGACCGCGGACTCGACCCGGAGCTCGTCGAGCGCCGGCTCCGCCGGATGCGCGAGCTGCTGGACTTCCTCGGGGCCCGACGACCGCTCACCGCCGACGAGCTCGCCGCCGATCTCGCGACGCAGCTGGCGGTCGGCAAGGGCCTCGAGTTGCTGGTCGAGATGGCCTACGCGATCAACTCGCACGTCTCGATCGCCGGAGGCGGGCTGCCGCCCGACGACTACCGCTCCTCGTTCGCCGCCGCCGCCTCCGCGGGCGCGATCTCCGAGGAGCTCGCCGAGCGGCTCGCCCCTTCGGCGGGCTTGCGCAACGTGCTCGTGCACGAGTACCTGGCGGTCGACTTCGCGCAGGTCAGCGACGCGCTCGACGAGGGCGTCGACGACTTCCGCCGGTACGTCGAGCAGGTCGCGCGCTACGTCCGCGACCGCTTCCAGGGCTGATTCGCGCCGTCGTCCGGCGTCACGGCTGGAGAACGATCCGGTCCAGCTCACGGGTGCCGGCGTAGGGGACGTAGCCGTGCTTGCGGGCCTCGTCGACGAAACGGTCGATCGCTGAGGGGTCGGTGAGGTAGTCGACCGCGAGGACCACGTCGCCCGCCGCTACGAACCGGTCGAGGAAGGCGATCGTCTCGGTCTGGGGGTCGTAGGGGTTGTCGTGCTCGGCGTCGCCGAAGAAGAAGGTGTCCTCGGCGCCGATCCCGTCCACCACGTCGAGGTACTCCGCGGCGTCACGCTCGTCCAGCTCGCCGAGGATGCCCGACGCGTTCTGCGGGAACATCAGGAACCCGGGATCCTGGGCGCGGGCACGATCGGCCAGCGTGGTCACGAACGAGGCCATGTCGGTGGCCGCGCCCGGCCGCCCGTCGTCCTGCCAGCGCTCGTACCCGTCCACGATGTCGAGGTACGCACCGTCGAACCCGGCCGTGACGATCGCGTCCAGCCGGGCGCCGATCACCTCCTGCCAGGCCGGTTCCCAGAAGCGCACCAGGTAGTTGCCCTCCCAGTCGGGGTTCTCGTCCGCGAGCCACCCGGGCGCGCCGGCGTCGGGCACCCCGTCGCCGTCCGCGTCCCAGTCGGGGTCCCAGTAGTCGCGGTAGTCCTCCGCCTCGCCGATCGACAGGTAGGCGAGCACGATCCGGTCACCGCTGGCGAGGCGGTCCAGGTCGACGGCGGTCCACGGCTCGCCGTCGTCGTCCTCCGCGTCCAGGACCGCGAGGTCGAACGCGGAGGAGGCGAGCTGGTCGATGTCGACGCCCTGGAGCTGGTAGACCCAGCTGGACACGTCGGCCAGTCGACCGTCACGGGCCGGTGTCGCCGGACCGGCACCGCAAGCCGCCAGGAGCACGGTGGCGACGCCCGCGGCCACCCCGCGTCCGGTCAGTCCGGTCACATCCCCCGCTCCCGTGCGATGTCGGTCGCCGGAGCGTAGGGCACGGCTGTCGGATGCGGGTGGCGCGGACGATGGCGGCGTGCATGCCGTCGGTCACCTCGTGGGTCGAGGTGACGGTCACGTCCTCGAAGCCGGCGGCGGACAGCGCCTCGCGGTGCTCGGCGAAGCTGAGCGCTCCGGCGATGCAGCCAACGTGCGACCCGCGTGCCTGCCGCTCCTCCGCACTCAGGGCGTCGTCGGCGACCACGTCGCTGATGCCCAGCCGCCCGCCGGGCTTGACGACGCGGACGAGTTCGGCGAACACCGCGGGCTTGTCGTCGGAGAGGTTGATCACGCAGTTGGAGATCACGACGTCGACGCTCGCGTCGGGTAGCGGGACCTCCTCGATGTAGCCCTTCAGGAACTCGACGTTCCCGGC
>JBOHEE010000191.1:0-2962 GCA_050700895.1 Nitriliruptorales bacterium
CTGCAGGAACAGCGCCATCCTCGACGACCTCACCCTTCAAACCACGCAACCCCACCAGCCACACCCGTCACACCAGCCCCACCCCTTGGAATCACTCATCTAGCCGACCACGAGCTCCTCGACACGCTTCGCGAGCGCGAAGGAGTCCACCGGCTTCAGCAACGCGACTTCCGCGCCAGCCCACTTGGCGAGCCAGCGATCCTGTTCGCGGTCCATGAGCACCACCGAGGGCGGAGCGGTCGTGCCCGCGATCTCGGCGGCAGCCCGCATCTCGTAGAGGACCGAGTAGCCGCCCTCCGGGCGCATGTCCCCGTCCATGACGACGACGTCGAAGTGGTCCTCGCTCATTGCTCGATGCGCCTCGACCGCCGAGGCCGCCTCCACCACCTCGAAGGCCTCCGCGACCCGCATCGCTGCGACCGCACGCTCGCGCTCGGCGCCGCTCTGCGACACCACCAGAACGCGCACGTGGACCCCTCCCAAGGCTGTCCGCGGCAACCGTAGCGGCGCTTCGAGGAACCCCGGGTTCACTCGGCGGAGCGTTGGGATCAGGCGAGCTCGAACCGGTCGAGGTTCATGACCTTGTCCCACGCGGCGACGAAGTCGTGCACGAACGTCTCCTGCACGTCGTCGCTGCCGTAGACCTCCGCGATCGCGCGGAGCTGGGAGTTCGAGCCGAAGACGAGGTCGACGCGGGTGCCGGTCCACTTGACCTCGCCGGTCTCGCGGTCGCGACCCTCGAACACCTCGTCGCCCTCGCCGACGGGCTTCCACTCCGTGCCCATGTCGAGGAGGTTGACGAAGAAGTCATTGGTCAGCGTCCCGGGCCGGTCGGTGAGGACCCCGTGCGTGGAGCCCCCGGCGTTGGCACCCAGGGCGCGCATGCCGCCGATGAGCACCGTCATCTCCGGCCCCGACAGCGCGAGCATGTGTGCCTTGTCGAGCAGGAGGTGCTCCGTCGGGATCGGGCCGTCTTTCTGGAGATAGTTCCGGAACCCGTCCGCCATCGGCTCGAGGTAGCCGAACGACTCGACGTCGGTCTGCTCCTGCGTGGCGTCGGTCCGCCCCGGCGTGAAGGGCACCTCCGCGGCGTAGCCGCCCTTCTTTGCCGCTGCCTCCACGGCAGCGCAGCCTCCCAGGACGATCAGGTCGGCGAGCGAGACCTGCTTGCCGCCGGTCTGCGCGTCGTTGAACTCCTGCTGGATCTCTGCCAGGTTCGAGACGACCGTCGACACGCCGGACCGCAGGTTGACGTCCCACTCCGCCTGCGGCGACAGGCGGATGCGCGCCCCGTTGGCGCCACCGCGCTTGTCGGTGTCGCGGTACGTCGACGCCGACGACCACGCCGTGTTGACCAGCTGCTGGATCGACGGCCCGGAGTCGAGGATCTTCTCCTTGAGCGACGCGATGTCGGCGTCGTCGATCAGCTCGTGGTCGACCGCCGGGACCGGGTCCTGCCAGAGCAGCTCCTCCTCGGGGACCAGCGGGCCGAGGTAGCGGATGCTCGGACCCATGTCCCGGTGGATCAGCTTGTACCAGGCCTTGGCGAAGGCGTCGGCGAGCTCGTCGGGGTCCTCGTAGAACCGCTCGGAGATCGGTCGGTACGCCGGGTCCTGGATGAGCGAGAGGTCCGTCGTCAGCATGACCGGCTTGTGCTTCTTGGACGGGTCGTGCGCGTCCGGGACAAGGTCCTGCTCGTCGATCTCGCCCTCAGGCTCCCACTGCTTCGCGCCGGCGGGGCTCTCGGTCAGAGCCCACTGGTCCTCGTACTTGAACAGCATCCCGAAGAAGCCGTTGTCCCACTTGGTCGGCTGAGGCGTCCACGCACCTTCGAGCCCGCTGGTGACGGCCTCGGCGCCCTTGCCGCCCTTCCAGCCGAGGCCCTGCTCCTCCAGGCCGGCAGCCTCGGGCGCGGGACCGAAGGTGGCAGGGGTCCCACCATGGGTCTTGCCGAACGTGTGACCACCGGCAATGAGCGCGACGGTCTCGTAGTCGTTCATGGCCATGCGACCGAACGTTTCACGGATGTCGTGCGCTGCCTTCAGCGGGTCCGGGTTGCCGTTCGGGCCCTCCGGGTTGACGTAGATCAGACCCATCTGCGTGGCCGCGAGGGTGCCGAAGAGCTCACGTTCGCCGCTGTACCGCTCGTCGCCAAGCCACTCGGCCTCCGGCCCCCAGAAGACGTCCTCCTCGGGCGCCCAGATGTCCCGGCGACCGAAGCCGAACCCGAAGGTCTTGAAGCCCATGTGTTCCAGGGCTCGGTTGCCGGCGAAGATCAAGAGGTCGGCCCACGAGATCTGCCGGCCGTACTTCTTCTTGACCGGCCACAGCAGCCGTCGCGCCTTGTCGAGACTCGCGTTGTCCGGCCAGCTGTTGAGCGGAGCGAAGCGCTGCGAACCGGACCCACCGCCACCGCGGCCGTCGCCGACCCGGTACGTGCCCGCCGCGTGCCACGACATCCGGATGAACAGCGGGCCGTAGTGGCCGTAATCGGCCGGCCACCAGTCCTGCGACTCGGTCATCACGGCGTCGAGGTCCCTCGTCAGCTCTTCGAGGTCGAGCTTGGCGAACTCCTCGGCGTAGTCGAAGTTCTCCCCCATCGGATCGGCGTTGGGGTGGTCCGGGTGGAGGATCCGCAGACTCAGCTGGTTCGGCCACCAGCTCTCGTTCGAAGGCCCTGCGGTGCTCGACGTGTGGGCTCCCGAATACGGACACTGGCTCATGCTCTCTACCACGTCATGCTCCTCGTGCTGCGGGTTCGGTGGGCGTCGCCTGCTCTCCCACGGCGAGGTCCGTCACGGTAGACCCCTTGCGCCGGGAGGACCAGATTAGAGCAGAGGGGCTATCCAGATGACTACGGTAGGTACAGCATCTTGTGTCGCTCCTCTGACCGCGCGACGGGCCCGGTCAGGGCGAAAGCGGAGGCGTACGGCATTATTGGGGCCAAGAAGCCGTTCCCGGC
>JBOHEE010000192.1:0-1931 GCA_050700895.1 Nitriliruptorales bacterium
ACCGAGAGTTCCTCACCGGTGACTTCGACATCCTGCTTGGTCCCTACGGCAGCGGGCTGGTACGGCGCGTTGCGGCCACGGTATGCGGGGCGCACCGACTGCTGTGGAATCACGGTGGTGCGGCGGACGACCTCGCCCATCCCGGGGTGGTCAGCGTCCCGGCGCCCGCCTCGACGTATCTTGTTCCGCTCGTGACGCTGTGTCACCGCCGCGGGGTCGAGTCGGTGCTGCTCGTTGCGGGCAGCGGGCCGTTCGCCCGCCAGGTCATCGAGGGGGCCACGCACGAGGCGGCGACGATGGGGTTGCCGGTCAGCGTCGCCGAGCTTGCCGGGTGGCGAGTTCCGGCATCGCTCGCCGGTCGGGGCCTTCTCATCGCGGGCACGTTCGACCAAGACGTGGGAGCGGTGCGGCGGATTCGAACGGCCGCCGTCGAGGTGGAGCTGGTCGGCTGCGTGGCCGCCGGCATCCACGAGTTCCAGGCTCGGCTTGGACCGCTGGCTGAGGGCGTGCTCGCACCGGCCCAATGGGTCAACCGCGACCATCCGGCCGAAGTCGGCCCGACCGCAGCGACCTTCGCCCGACGGTTCCAAGCCCGCACCGGCTGGATCCCCGACTACCCGGCCGCCCTGGCCGCCGCCACCGGCTGGCTCGCTGCCGAGGCCACCCGTCGAGGGCTCGGAGCCGACGAGGTGCACCGCTGGCGTACAACCACGCTGCTCGGCGGCTTTGCCCTGGATTCGTCGTGGCGACAGGTCGGATACACGCCCGTCGTGGTCCAGTGGCGTCACGGTCGGCTCGACCCGCTGTGAGGGCAATGCTCGTGTGTGGGCCGCGTGCTCGGCACGCGACCACGACGAATGAACCATGCATCGATGCCCTTCGACGACGACATCGTTCGCCTAGCGAAGGGCGAACCTCGCCACCCTCGTGACCCTCCTGGCCGACGGGCAGCCACAGGCGCGACGGCGCCACACTGTCGGCCCGTGCCACCGTACGAGGCTCAGTTCGGTGGCCGGTCTGCTGACGCCGGCTGTGCAGGCGCCGGTGACGCCGAGCCGGCCTTGCCGCGTTGAGCGCGGCGTCGCGCCCGCTGCTTGGCGCGCCGGACTCGATCGTTGTGCCACCTGACCGGTTTTCGGGCACCTCGTCCCACGTGGGCGACGATAGTCGCTCACCGCACGACGTCGGCGCACGCCCACGGGCCAACACAACGCCGGTGCGCCGAATGCGACGGACCTCGACGGCCGGCCGGTGCGCGAACCAGTCTGCGAGACGATTCCCTTCGCCGGTATTGACCGGATCAGGTTGTAGGGGTCGCCTTCAGCCCCTCGGCTTTCCGGCCTCTCAGCCCTCTCGAGCTCCCTCGCTCGCCACGCAGGCCACATTCATCGTCGCGCAACCCTTCGATCCGGCGTTGACACCAGGCTCAAGTCCCCGAAGCCCAGCCAGCATCCACCGACACGCGCGCCAAGAGTGCTCCTTCAAGCGATCCACGATCTGCTCTGGCAGCACTGGCCACGCCGCGCAGCGGGGGATGGCTTTCTGGCCTGATACGACCGCAACCGCGGTAGCCGGCGAGAAAGCCGACCAGCGTCATCTGCTCGGGCAAGCAGGGTTCGTAGCGGACAACCGCTGCGGCCGCATCTCCGCTACTACACCGCGAGGAGGTCGCGGGCGCCCGTGTCGCTCGATGGATGGCGCAGCTTGCTCATCGCACGGGCCTCGATCTGGCGGATTCGCTCGCGAGTGAGGTTGAAGTGCTCGCCGACCTCTTCGAGCGTGCGCGGCTCGCCGCGGTCGAGACCGAAGCGGAGCTTGAGGATCTCGCGCTCGCGCTCGTCGAGCGGGGCGAGCAGCCGGTTGATCTCCTCCGGCAGCAGCGCGGTGGCCGCGACCTCGAACGGGGACTCGGCCGAGCGGTCCTCGACCAC
>JBOHEE010000193.1:0-4637 GCA_050700895.1 Nitriliruptorales bacterium
ATCCCGGCCTCACGGCTGACGTCGATGCCGAGCTCCTGACCCGTCGCTCGTGGGGTAGTCACATGGCTACCCAGCGCAACCTTCGCGCTGCTCGCTCGTTAGCCTCGAGGGGACCCGCCGGACGGCGGGCGCCCTGCCACGCAGATTGGGGGCGGTACGTGACGGGCACGGACGTCGAGAGCCTCCTGCCGCGGGAGGGGGAGAGCCCGCGGGAGACCGTGACCCGGTTGTGCCGCCGGGTCGTGGAGGAGGCCGGCGCTGACCGCGTCACGGTGTGGTACCGCGATCCCGACGGGCGCACGGTGTCGCCGTACGCGATGTGGCCGCTGCCGACCGAGGCCGTCGCCGAGCGCGCCTCGCGGTGGGTGGCCACGGCGCTCGACGAGTTCCCCGCCGCGATCGAGGTGCTCGAGCAGGGGCGCCTCCTCCGCATCGACGATGCCGCCGCCGACGAGCGGATCCCGTCCGGGCTCGCCGAGGATCTCGACCTCCGCTCCCTCGTCGCGGTGCCGCTCGTCACCCCCGGCCGCTTCGCCGGCATGCTCTTCGTGGAGCCGGCGTCCGCGGCCGGCGCGGACATATTTCCCGACCTCCTCCCGTTCGTCGCGGCCGCGACCGGCCACGCGATCGGATGGATGCAGTCCGAGCGGCGCCGGGCGCGCGCCGAGCTGCTCTTCGAGCTCACCGAGTCCGCGGCGACCGGCGACACGCTCGAGGAGGTCCTCGCGACGATCTGCACCCGCCTGGCGCGGGAGCTGCAGGTGCGCCGCGCGTGCGTGTTCCTCGTCGAGGCCGGGCGGCTCGTCCCGCGCATGGCGCGCTTCGCCGACGGCAGGCAGGACGAGGCGCTCTGGCAGGCGTTCCGCGACCCGGCCGGGCCGCTCCCCCCGGCGCTCACGCGGGTGCTCGAGTCGGGGGAGCCGCTCGTGATCGACGGGCCGGACCATCCCGACCTCGGGATCTGGTGGTCGGAGACCTTCACCATCGCCTCGGCGCTCGCCGCGCCCATCGGGTCGCGCACCGCGGTGGAGGGGGTGCTCACGTTCGACACCTCGCGTCGACGGCGCTTCGACGACGGCCAGGTCCGGCTGGTCCAGGCGGTCGGCTCCCACGTCGCGAACCTCATCTCGCGCGCCCGGACGTCGGAGGAGCGCGACACGCACCTCCGCATCGCGACGGCGGTCCAGCGGCTGCTCGCCGAGGGCGCGGGGGTGAAGAGCCTGCACGAGGCCGCCGAGGTGCTCGCGCGGGTCACGTCGGAGGCGCTCGGGACCGAGCACGCCGTCGCCTACCTCCGCGATCCCGACGGCCGCATCGTCGAGGCGATCACGCTCGGCGTCGACGACCGGGCCGCCCGCCTTCTCCGCGAGCAGCTCATCGGCCTCGAGTCGCAGATCGAGGTGCCGCTGCTCGAGCGCATGCGCGAGCCCGGCCCCGTCCTCGTGGAGGACGCCGGCGCGAGCACGCTCCTCCCCGGTGAGCTCGTCGAGGCCCTCGGGCTCGGGAGCTACGCCGCCCTGCCGATCCTGTCCACCGGCGGCGCCATGGGGATGGTCGCGTGCGGCCACACCCGCCGCACACGGCACTGGACGCCCGACGACCGCGCCCTCGTCGAGCAGCTCGCCGTCGAGGGGTCGCTCGTGGTCGAGAACGCCGCGCTGCGTGAGCAGGAGCAGCGTCGCGCCGACGAACTCGCCCACCGCGCCTTCCACGACGCCCTCACCGGGCTGCCGAACCGGGCCCTGCTGCTCGACCGCGTCGCGCACGCCCTCGCCCGCTCGACGCGCTACCCGTACAAACTCGGTGTCCTCTTCTGCGACCTCGACCGCTTCAAGACCGTGAACGACGCCCTCGGCCACGACGTCGGCGACGCGCTGCTCCGCCAGGTCGCACGGCGGCTCGAGGCGTGCGTCCGGCCGCTCGACACCGTCGCCCGCCTCGCCGGCGACGAGTTCGTCCTCGCCCTCGAGGAGCTCGCCGACGTCGAGGAGGCCCACGTCGTCGCGCAGCGCCTCACCGACGACCTGCGCCGGCCGTTCCGCGTCGGCGACCGAGAGGTGTACGTCACCGCGAGCGTCGGCATCGCGGTCGGCACGAAGGACGACGAGCCCGAGGACCTCGTGCGGCGCGCCGACCTCGCGATGTACCGCGCGAAGCGCCGCGGCGGAGGCGGCTGGTCGGTGCACGACGACGGGACCGAGGCGCGCAGCCTCGAGCGGCTCGCGCTCGAGAGCGATCTCCGCGGGGCGCTGGAACGGCGCGAGTTCGTGCTGCATTACCAGCCGATTGTCGACCTCGCGACGGAAGGTGTCGTCGGGGCGGAGGCGCTCGTCCGCTGGCGGCATCCGCGCCTCGGGCTCCTCACGCCGGCCCACTTCATCCCGATCGCCGAGGAGACGGGCGTCGTGCGCGACCTCGGGCGGTGGGTCCTGTGGACCGCATGCCGTCGGGCCCGCATCTGGGAGGGCCGCATCCCGGCGACCAGGGACCTGCGCCTCAACGTCAACGTGTCGGCACGCTCGCTCGTGGACCCCGCCTTCGCCGACGACGTCGAGCGGACCGTCGCCGAGACCGGGTTCCCCGCCTCCCGGCTCGTCCTCGAGCTCACCGAGAGCGCGGTGATGCAGGACGCCGACGTGTCGATCGCGGCCCTCGAGCGCCTGAAGGAGTCCGGCCTGCTGCTCGCCGTCGACGACTTCGGCGTCGGCCAGTCCTCGCTCCGCTACATCCAGCGGCTGCCGCTCGACGTGCTGAAGATCGATCGCTCGTTCATCGACGGCGTCGGCTCGGAGACGGGCGACTCCGCGCTCGTGCGCGCGATCCTCGACATCGGCGCGAACCTCGGCCTGTCCGTCGTCGCCGAGGGGATCGAGAACGGCCGCCAGCTTCGCGCGCTCGTGACGCTCGGGTGCAGGCTCGGGCAGGGCAACCTCTTCGGCACCCCGCTGGAGCCGGACGAGATGGAGCGGGTGCTGGCCGCCGGGCTGCAGCCAGCCGGGGGCGGACCTCAGCCGCAGGCGGGGCTGGGATCGACGTCGTCCGGGGCGGGTCCCTCGACGACGCGGCTGAAGTCCACGTAGACGACGCCCCGGACCACCAGCGTCGGGTGCTCGTCGAGGGACGGCCCCCCGTCGAGCGCCCGACCCGTCGGCGCCCAGACCCGCCCGTCCGACGACTCGAGCCGCCGGGAGGCCGCGCACCAGGCCGGCTCGTCACCCTCCGCGACGACGAAGGTCCGCACCCGCCCCGCGGCCGCGAGGACGAGTGCGCCGCGCTCCTCGAGTTGAAGGGCGTCGCCGACCGCCGCGACGGTGGCGACCTCACGGAACGGCGGCCCGGGCGGGTCACCCGATCGGGCGAGGAAGACGACCGCGACGGCGACGATGACGATGCCGGCGACGATCGACCCCACGATCCACTGCAACCCGAGCGGGGCGCGGAGCACGATCTTGCGCGCGCGTCTCGCCGCCTTCTCGGGCAGGTAGCCCGACGGGCCGAACTCCGGCCGATCCGCCTGATCCGGCTGGTCGGGCCCCTCGGTCACGGCGCCGCTCCCGTCGCCGCCGACTCCGGGGCGTCGGATGGGCGGGCGACCCCCCGCCAGCGGTCGAGCCGGGCGGACAACCGCTGCTCGGGCGCGGCGCCCGCGAGCTCGTCGAGGTGACGGCAGACGGCGGAGAGCACGGCGTCGACCTCTCCGCCGGCCGGCTCGGGGACGACCTCGTCGGCGATGCCGAGACGCTCGAGCTCCCGTGCGGTCGGTTTCAGGAGCTCGGCCACCTCGGCCGCACGGCTCGCGTCGCGATGGAGGATCGCGGCGGCGCCTTCCGGGCCGATGACACCGAACACCGCATGCTCCTGGATGAGGAGACGGTCCCCGACGGCGAGCGCGAGCGCCCCGCCCGAGCCGCCCTCGCCGATCGTCACCGCCACCACCGGGGTCCGCACGGCGAGGACCTCGGCGAAGGTGGCGCTGATGTGGTGGGCGATGCCGCCGGCCTCGCTCGCCGCCGAGGCGTCCGCGCCGGGGGTGTCCACGAGCGTGACGACCGGCACCCCCATCCGGTCGGCGAGCCGGAGGCCCCGCCACGCCTTGCGATAGCCGCCGGGCGTGACCCGGCCCTTGGCTCGGCGCCGGTCCATGGCCACGAGCACGACCGGACGGCCCTCGATGCGGGCCAGCGCGACCCGGATCGTGGGATCGTCGTCGCCGGAGCGGTCCCCGCGCAGCTCGGCCGCGACGTCGACCCGGTCGAGATAGGCATCCGCGGTCGGCCGGCCAGGGTCGCGGGCGCGCTGGACCTCCTCCCACGCCCCGCGGGACTCGCCGACATGGCCGTCCGGGGCCGCGACCGGCCGGGGCTCGGTGGCCCCCGGCCAGGCGAGGAGGCGCCCGAGGACCTCGGGCAGCGCCTCGAGGGGGACGACCTCGTCGACGAGGCCTGCCGCCCGGGCGCCCTCGGCGGTGTGCGACCCCTCCGGCAGCGGGCCTTCCGTCATGGCCTCGGCGACGCGCGGCCCGGCGAAACCGATCGTCGCGCCCGGCTGGGCGAAGACGACGTCGGCGAGGTTCACGTGCGACGCGAAGACGCCGCCGGTCGTGGGGTCGCGAAGGACCGCGACCTGCAGCAGCCCCG
>JBOHEE010000194.1:0-14383 GCA_050700895.1 Nitriliruptorales bacterium
AAGGCTGCCAGCCGCGACACCGACAATTAGCCATCCGACGTCCATAGGCGTCAACTCCCGGAGTCATGGCTTGGAGCCGCTCGCTGCGGGCGGCTGAGATCGCCGCCCCCAGCGACGTCAAAGCTACACCCAGCAGTAGCCGTCCGTCAGGATGGTGAGCCGAAGGAACTTCGCTGCGGTCCACCACTCAGGACTGCGGTCTTCGTCATCGAAGCTCGCATCCCCCTCGCTGAAAACGCGCCGAGGGGTTTCAGCCGGCGAGTCGGGTCAACCGAACCGTTGCCGTCCCATTACCACGGCGCGATGACGCGACGACGCGAGGTCGCGCGGAGTCACCAGCCGCGGGCCTCCCACTCGGGGAGGTTCGGGCGCTCGGTGCCGAGCGTCGTGTCGTCGCCGTGGCCGGGGTAGACCCAGGTCTCGTCGGGGAGGGCGTCGAACAGTCGCTCCCTCACGCTCTCGAAGAGGCGGCGGAAGCGGTCGGGGTCGTCCCAGGTGTTGCCGACCCCGCCGGGGAAGAGGCTGTCGCCGGTGAAGAGGTGCGGTCGTCCCTCGCCCCGGACGAGGTAGTTGAGCCCGCCCTCGGTGTGGCCCGGCGTGTGGATCACCTCGACCTCGAGACCGCCGAGCGGGAGGCGCTCGCCGTGGACGAGGAGTCGGTCGGGCCGGCGGGGGAAGAGCTCCACGTCGCCCTCGTGGCCCCAGATTCCCATGCCGGGGTCCTCGCGCAGGTCGTCCCAGGCGCGGACGTGGTCCCAGTGGCCGTGGGTCTGCAGGGCCGCGAGCGGCGTCAGGCCGGCGACCGCCCCGCGGATGCGGTCGGGCTGCGCAGCAGCGTCGATCACGTAGGCGTCGCCGGTCTCCGCGTCGGCGAGCAGGTAGACGTTGTTGTCCATCTCACCGACGGAGAGCTTTCGGACGACGAGCCGCCCGTCGCGCCGCTCCGCGGTCCCGGTCCCGGCCTCGACGTGGCCGTCGTACGCGCTTCTCATCGTCGCTCGCTCCTCTTCGCCGTTGTGACGTCACCGGTTCCACCGCTCGGAATCTCTTGTCTCGTAGGTGTCCGGACAGAACACTCCCGCCCTCGGAACTCATGACGCAGACGACGAGAGACATTCCTCCGGACCGTTCCGAACGCTTGTTCGACCGCGGTTCGGGAAGTACCTTCCCCGTACCATCCCACACGACCGGCGGGCGCGGTTCGACCGGTCCGGACGCAGCACAGGGAGAGACCGAGTGTCGGGCTCGCTGACCATCCGCGGGGCGCGGGAGCACAACCTCAAGGACGTCGACCTCGAGCTCCCGCGCGAGGCGCTCATCGTCTTCACGGGCCTGTCCGGCTCGGGCAAGTCGAGCCTCGCCTTCGACACGATCTACGCCGAGGGCCAGCGGCGCTACGTCGAGTCGCTCTCGGCCTACGCGCGGCAGTTCCTCGGGCAGATGGAGAAGCCCGACGTCGACTTCATCGAGGGCCTGTCGCCCGCGATCTCGATCGATCAGAAGTCGACGTCGAAGAACCCGCGCTCGACGGTCGGGACGATCACCGAGATCTACGACTACCTCCGCCTGCTCTACGCGCGGATCGGGATCCCGCACTGCCCGAACTGCGGCGAGCGGATCGCGCGCCAGACCGCCGAGCAGATCGTGGACCAGATCCACGAGCTCCCGCCCGGCGCCCGCTTCCAGGTCCTCGCGCCGGTCGTCCGCGGTCGCAAGGGGGAGTACCGCGACCTCTTCGAGCGCCTCCAGCGCGACGGCTACGCGCGGGTCCGCGTCGACGGGGAGAACCACGACCTCGCCGACCCGCCGGTCCTCGACAAGCAGAAGAAGCACGAGATCGCGGTCATCGTCGACCGGCTCGTCCAGAAGGGCGACATCCGCCGCCGCCTGACCGACTCGATCGAGACCGCGCTCCAGCTCGCCGATGGGGTCGCGCAGATCGAGATCGTGCCGACGGCCGAGGAGCGGGAGGCCGGACTCGAGACGGAGACCCTCACCTTCTCCGAGCACCTCGCGTGCCCGAACTGCGGACTGTCGTTCGACCAGCTCGCGCCGCGGAACTTCTCCTTCAACTCCCCGTACGGGGCCTGCGAGGAGTGCAGCGGTCTCGGCACCCGGCTCCGCGTCGACCCGGAGCTCGTCGTCGGCGACCCGAGCCGCTCGGTGTCGGAGGGCGTGATCCTGCCGTGGGCAGGTGCGAACCGGAGCAACTACTACGAGGAGATCCTCCGCGCGGTCGTCGCCGAGCGGGGCGGCGACCCCGACGCGCCGTGGCAGGAGCTCGGCGAGGACGTCCGCCGCGCGATCCTCCACGGGATCGACCACAAGGTCCGGGTGTCCTACACGAACCGGTACGGGCGGCGGCGCTCCTACAACGCCCGCTACGAAGGCGTGCTGCAGCACCTCCTGCGCCGACAGGCCGAGACCGACTCGGACTACGTCCGGTCCCAGGTCGAGCAGTACATGCGGGAGGTCCCGTGCCCCACCTGCGACGGGCGCCGCCTCCAGCCCCTCGCCCTCGGGGTGACCGTCGGCGGCCTCGACATCTCCGCGCTCGCCGCCCTGTCGATCCACGACGGCGACCTCTTCGTCCACGGCCTCGAGCTCACCGAACGGGAGGAGCTCATCGCCGCGCGCGTGCTGAAGGAGATCCGCGCGCGGCTGCGGTTCCTCCTCGACGTCGGGCTCGACTACCTGACCCTCGACCGCGCGGCGGGCACGCTCGCCGGCGGCGAGGCGCAGCGCATCCGCCTCGCCACCCAGATCGGCGCCGGGCTCGTCGGCGTCCTCTACGTCCTCGACGAGCCCTCGATCGGTCTCCACCAGCGCGACAACGCGCGCCTCATCGAGACCCTCCTGCGCCTCAAGGATCTCGGCAACACGCTCATCGTCGTCGAGCACGACGAGGCCACGATCCAGGCCGCCGACCACGTCGTGGACATCGGGCCGGGAGCGGGCGAGCACGGAGGCGAGATCGTCCACTCGGGCGCCTACGCCGACCTCCTGCGCAACAAGCGGTCCCTCACCGGCCGCTACCTCGCCGGCGAGCTCACGATCCCGATGTCGCCGGAGCGACGCCCCGTCGACGACGAGCGCGTGCTCACCGTCGTCGGCGCGGTCGAGCACAACCTGAAGGAGATCGAGGTCGCCTTCCCGCTGGGCGTCTTCACCTGCGTGACGGGCGTGTCCGGCTCGGGCAAGTCCACGCTCGTGAACGACATCCTCTCGCGCGTGCTGATGCGCCACGTCTACAGCTCCCGTGAGGCGCCCGGCCGTCACCTCCGCGTCGACGGGCTCGACCACGTCGACAAGGTCGTCGTCGTCGACCAGTCCCCGATCGGGCGGACGCCGCGCTCGAACCCGGCGACCTACACCGGCGTCTTCGACCACATCCGCGCGCTGTTCGCGAAGACGCCGGAGGCGAAGGTTCGCGGCTACAAGCCGGGACGGTTCTCGTTCAACGTGAAGGGCGGGCGCTGCGAGGCGTGCAAGGGCGACGGCACCCTGAAGATCGAGATGCACTTCCTGCCCGACGTCTACGTCCCCTGCGAGGTGTGCAAGGGGCGGCGCTACAACCGCGAGACGCTCGAGGTCCACTACAAGGGCAAGACGATCGCCGAGGTCCTCGACATGACCGTCGAGACCGCCCTCCACTTCTTCGAGAACATCCCGGCGATCGCGGCCCACCTCCAGACCCTCTTCGACGTCGGGCTCGGCTACCTGCGGCTCGGGCAGCCGGCGACGACCCTCTCCGGGGGTGAGGCGCAGCGCGTCAAGCTCTCGTCGGAGCTGAAGAAGCGGGCCACCGGCCAGACCGTCTACGTGCTCGACGAGCCCACGACCGGGCTCCACTTCGCCGACATCTCACGCCTGCTCGACGTGCTCCACCGCCTCGTCGACAAGGGCAACACGGTCATCGTGATCGAGCACAACCTCGACGTGATCAAGACCGCCGACCACATCGTCGACCTCGGACCCGAGGGGGGCGTCGGGGGCGGGACGGTCGTCGTCGTCGGAACCCCCGAGCAGATCGCCGAGGAGCCGGCGTCCTACACGGGCAAGTTCCTCCGCGAGCTCCTCACCAGGGAGCCGGCCGCCGCCAGCTGACGGGGGTTCGGGGGCTCAAGAAGTGGAGCGCAGCCAGACAAGTCTCTCCTGGCTGCGCGGAACGTAGCCCCCGACCTGCTTGTCAGCGGACGTCGGGGGGTGGGGGCGGGGGCTCCTCGGGGGTCGCGCGGCGGACGACGACCAGCCCGGGGCCCGACTTCTCCTCGATCGGATCGAGCTGGATCTCCTGACCGGGCCGGAGGCGGATGACGAACAGTCGCGTGCCCCGCCAGATGTCGTGGCTCGTCGGATCGAGATCACCGCGCAGTCGCTGCTGCACGTCCCCGTCGGGGATGAGGATCGTCTCGACGTCGTGATCCAGCTCCACCCTGGTGCGCGCGGAGCGGAGGCCGTCCACCTCGTAGCGGTCCTGTCCCTCGCCGACGACGAAGAGGTGGCCGTAGATGCCGCGGACGTCACGTCCGAGGCCGTGCACCTGATACGCGGGGAGGTAGTAGGACAAGGGGCGGAAGCTGCCGATGTTGGCCGCCTGGGTGAGGATGGCGGTCGTGGCGGGGTCGTAGCGCCGGATGGTCTCGGTCATCTCGGCCCAGTAGCGGTCGTTGCCGCGCACGTCGTACTGCGCCACGACCCGCAGCGAGCGCTCCGACGGCTGCGCCTCCTCCGACGGCTGTGCGGGCGCGTCGGGAGCCACGAGGGCGACCCCCGCCTGCGGGTAGAGGAGGAAGCCGAGCCCGTTCACGATCCCGAGGACGCCGACGAGCGCGCCCCGACCGAACGCCGGCCGCCAGCCGGAGAGCCGGTCGAGGACCCCCCGCCGGGAAGGGGACGGTGCGGGGATCGCGGCGCCGACGAGGAGGAACCCGACGGGCAGAACGAGCAGGACGTAGCCGAGCTGTCCGGTGTGGATGAGGAGGTAGACGAGGAAGGAAGGCACCACCCACCACAGCATGAACCGGCGGTCGTCGCCCTCGAGCGAGGCCCACGGGCGGCGCCCGCGCCGGCGTCCGGCCGCGAGGAGCACGAGGCCGACGTTCAGGCCGACCGCGATCCCCGCGAGGACGAGTGCGACGTTGCGCACCATGCCGGTGACGTTCATCGACCCGATCCAGGTGCGCCCCCCGGTGATCGCAGCGAGCTGGGCGGACAGCTCCAGGTAGCGCGACGGCCCCTCGGCGAGCCAGAGAAGCGGGCCGAGCCACGCGACCGTGCCAACCAGCAGAACGCCGCCGGCGAGGAGCTGACCGCGGCGGGGCACGCGCCGCGCCGCGAACCACGCCAGCGGGAGGAGCAGGGCGAGGTCGGTCTGCCGGAGCGCGCCGAGCAGGGCGAGGAGCGCCGCGACGAGCACGAGATGCCGCGAGGAGCCCTCCCGGCGGGCCACGTGACACGCCCAGACCAGCACGAGGACGAGTGCGGCCCCGGGCATGTAGCTGAGGCCGACGACCGCGTAGTACCAGACGACCGGCGAGGTCCCGAAGAGGAGGGCGGTGACGAGCGCGCGCCGCTGGGTGAGGATCCTGCGCGCGAGCGCGTAGTACGCGACCGGCGCGACCGCGCCCGCCACGAGGCTGAAGACGATGAGGCTCGCGTACGGGTCGCCGGTGATCGCCGAGAGGAGCCGGGCGACGACGATGTAGCCGAGGTAGCCGGGCGGATGCGGCTGGTGGTGGACGAGGTCGAAGGCCTCGACCCCGAGGGTGAAGTTCACCGCATCCCAGTTCACCACGAAGTGGCTGCGGAACGGCAGGCGCACGACCATGAAGAGCAGCGCCAGCCCGGCCATGGACAGGGGCGTGCGATGTTCATGGACCCAGCGGCGCACCCGTCAGCCCCCGTAGACGGCGAGACCGAAGAGGATGGCCCAGACCAGGCCCGAGACCTGGAGCATGCGGTCTCCCAGGATCGCGTCCTCGGGGGTCTGGCCGTCGCCGACGTCGACGAGCATGACGTAGCGGAGGATGGCGACGACGAACGGGGCGACCGAGGCCATGCGCCACTCGTTGCTGAGCGGCGATCCCGGCGCCATGGCCCAGAGGACGTAGCAGACGACCGCGGCAGCGGCGGCCACGGTGACGACCTGGCGCAGGAACGCGGACGAGTAGGCAGCCAGGACCGGGCGGGCATCGCGGCGGACGTCGACGGCATCGTGCTCGCCGAACCGCTTCCCCCCGGCCATCAGCAACGCACCGAATGAGACCACGAGCAGGAACCAGTCGGACGCGTGGACATTGGTCACGACCGCGCCGCCGACCGCCCGCAGCACGAATCCGAGTGCGATCACCACGAGGTCGAGGATCGCGACGTGCTTGAGCCACACGCTGTAGGCGAGGGTCGTCCCGGCGTACGCCAGGAGGATCGCGACGAACCTCATGTCGAGCGTGGCGACCGCCGTGGCCACGCCGACGACGGCAAGGAGGGCGGCGGTCGCGAGCGCGAGCCGGACCGACACGACCGCTGCGGCGATCGGACGCAGGCGCTTCCGCGGGTGGCGCCGGTCGGCCTCGGCGTCGAGCACGTCGTTCACGAGGTAGGTGCTGCTGGCGACGAGGCAGAACACGCCGACCGCGGTGAGGGCGGTCAGGAGCCTCGGCGGCGACGTGAGGACCCCGGCCGAAGCCGGCGCCGCGAGGACGAGCAGGTTCTTGACCCATTGCCGCGGCCGCATGCTGCGGAGGAGCCCGGTGAGCAGCGGTCCGCGACCGACGTCCAGCCGGACGACGTCGCCGTGTTCGGACGGCGGCGAGAGGGGCGCCGCGGTGGAGGAGCCGGTCTCCGCCACGCGCGGCGGCAGGAGAGACGACGGCTCCACGAAGGAGCGATTCTTCACGGAACCCCCTGACGCCTGAAGACCAGACGATCAGATCAACGTCCAGGTGACGCTCGCGCGTCACGTCCTTTGGTCGGTGCCGTCGCGACCCGTGCCGCGAATTGTCCTCAAACGGCCCGGCGGGGCCTCCGTCCGTCCGGACGGAGACCGCCCCCGCGTAGGGTGGGGGCGTTCGGGACGATGCCGGGACGCGAACGATCGAGCCGATGGGAAACGAGCTCCTCACCGGATGGGGGCGGACCAAGCCGAGCCGCGCCGCCGTCGAGCGGCCGGTGGACGCTGCGGGTGTCGCCGCCCTGTTCACGGACCCGCCGCCGCGCGGGTTCATCGCTCGCGGTCTCGGACGCAGCTACAACGACGCGGCGCAGAACGCCGGGGGCGCCGTCCTCGACGCGACCGGCTTGAACCGGGTGGTGGCGCTCGACGCCGATGCCGGGACGATCTCGGTCGAGGCCGGCGCGAGCCTGGGCGATCTCATGGCGCTCCTCGCGCCGCGGGGGTGGTTCGTCCCGGTCACGCCCGGGACCCGGCACGTGACGGTCGGCGGCGCGATCGCCGCCGACATCCACGGCAAGAACCACCACCGCGACGGTTCGTTCGGGGACCACGTGCGGTCGTTCGTGCTCGCCTCGCCGGACGGGGAGCGCAAGGTGTCGCGCGACTCGGAACCCGAGCTCTTCCGCGCGACCGTCGGGGGGATGGGCCTGACCGGGATCATCCTGGAGGCCACGTTCGACCTCGTCCCGATCAGGACGACCTGGATGAGCGTCGACACCGACCGCACCCGCGACCTCGACGACACGATGGAGCGGATGGCGCGCGGGGACGAGCGCGCCCGCTACTCGGTCGCGTGGATCGACGTCCTCGCCCGGGGCGCTGCGCTCGGACGCGGGGTCCTCACGCGGGCGGACCACGCGGATCCTGGAGAGCTGCCGCCGGCGGCGCGTGACCGCCCGCTCGCGCTCGACCTGCCGCGCGGGCTCCCGGCGCCCCCGTGGGTCCCGGGGGGCCTGCTGAACCGCGCCACGGTGCGCGCCTTCAACGAGGCGTGGTACCGCAGGGCCCCGACCCGTGAGCGCGGCAAGCCGCAGGCGCTGCCCGCGTTCTTCCACCCGCTCGACGGGGTGGCCGGCTGGAACCGGATCTACGGCCGTCGGGGCTTCGTGCAGTACCAGTTCGTCGTGCCACCGGGCGAGGACGGGACCGTGCGGGCCATCGTCGAGCGCCTCGGCCGCGAGCGGGCGCCGGGGTTCCTCGTGGTCCTCAAGCGGTTGGGTGCCGGCGGGGCCGGCTACGTCTCCTTCCCGACGCCGGGCTGGACGCTGGCGATCGACCTCCCCGCCGCCACCCCGGGAGTGTCCCGGCTCCTCGACGACCTCGACCTGCTCGTGGTCGCTGCAGGGGGGAGGGTGTACCTCGCGAAGGACGGGCGGGTGCGTCCGGAGCTCTTCAGGGAGATGTACCCGCAGGCGGACGAATGGCGCCGCATCCGCGGGCGGCACGACCGGGCGGGGATCCTGCGCTCGGATCTCGCCCGCCGGCTCGAACTCCTGTAGGACGGAGGGACCCGTGGAGGACGCCTTCGGCTTGCCAGACACGCTGCTCGTGCTCGGTGGCACGTCGGACATCGGGCGGGCGACCGCCCGCGCGCTCGTCTCCGAGCGTGCGCGGACGGTCATCCTCGCCGGCCGCGAGGAAGAGCGGCTGCGACGGGCCGGGGACGAGCTCGCCGCCCTCGGGGCGAAGTCGGTCGAGACCGCACACTTCGACGCGCTCGACACCGACTCGCACGAGGCCTTCGTCGCCGACCTCTTCTCGCGCGAGGGCGACATCGACGCGGTCCTGGTGGCCGTCGGCGTCCTCGGCGACCAGGCGGTCGCCGAACGAGACCCGGTCGCAGCGCTGGAGATCGCGCGGACGAACTACGTGGGCCCGGTCTCGCTGATGGTCCCGATCGCGCGGCGGCTGGTCGAGCAGGGACACGGGACGCTCGTGGTCCTCTCGTCGGTCGCCGCGGAGCGGCCGCGGAAGTCGAACTTCGTCTACGGCTCGTCGAAGGCCGGGCTCGATGCGTTCGCGACCGGGCTCGGCGACTCGCTGGCCGGCACCGGCGTCCGGGTTCTCGTCGTCCGGCCCGGGTTCGTCCACACGAGGATGACGGCTGGCCGCCGGGCGGGACCCTTCTCGACGCGCCCCGAGGTCGTCGCGGACGCGATCGTGGGCGCGCTGCGCGAGGGACGGGAGACGATCTGGGTCCCGCCGATCCTCCGCTGGGTCTTCTCGGTCCTCCGCCACCTGCCGCGCGCCCTGTTCCGGCGGATCCCTCTGTGAGCCATGCGGTCGCTCGACGGGACGGCGGGAAGCATCAGGCTCGCCGCCGTCGCGGTCCTTCTCCTCGGGGTGGCGGGGAGCACGACCGCGGCCCGGCTCCTGGCGGGCGGGGCGCCCGGGCCCGGCAAGTCCGAGCTCCTGGGCCCTCCTGACGCCGAGCTGCTGCTGAAGGGGGAGCTGAAGCGCGTCAGCACGAGCGGCCTGAGCGCGGTGAACGTCGTGAGCACCACCCTCGTGAAACGACTGACCGGACCGGACTCGCCCAACCGCACCGTCGAGCGGTGGAACGTGTACGGCACCGACCTCGGTCACAGCTTCGTCCACGGGGATCGCCTCTACCTCGTCTTCGGCGACACCTTCGGTCCGAACGAGGGTGACTGGCGCAGCAACGTGATGGCCTACGTCGACGGGACCACTCAGAACTCGCTCCCGTTCGCGGGGATGATCACCGACGAGCGGGGCTGGGCGGCGGAGCTGATCCCGTCCCGCAAGGTCGACGGCATCGAGATGACCGTCATCCCGACCTACGGGATCTCCCTCGACGGGCGCATGGTCCTTCACTTCATGTCGATCCGCACCTGGACCAAGCCGGGGCGCTGGGTGACGAACTACGCCGGTCTCGCCTGGTCCGACGACGACGGCAGGACCTGGCAGCAGGTCCGGGGCTGGCGCTGGCCGGGGACGAGCAACTTCGTCCAGGTCGCCTTCGTCGAGGAGGGACGCTTCGTGTACCTGTTCGGCATCCCGACGGGACGTTTCGGGCGCGTGGGCCTCGCGCGCGTCCCGCGAGCCGACATCCTCCGCCTGGAGGCCTACCGCTACTGGGACGGGCACCGGTGGTCGACGAACGCGAGGGACACCGTCCCGATCATCCAGCAGCCGGTCGGGGAGCTCTCGGTCCGCTGGAGCGAGTACCACCAGCGGTGGCTCATGATGTACCTCAACGCGGGGCGGTCCGCGATCCTCCTCCGGACGGCGGAGGAGCTCACCGGCCCCTGGTCCGAGGAGCGGATCGTCACGACCGGGGTGGACCACCCCCAGCTCTACGCGCCCTTCATCCTCCCGTGGGAGATCGACGGCCCCGAGGTCCACTTCACCATGTCCCTGTACGACCCCTACGACGTCTACCTCATGCGCACGACGCTGGAGCGACAGGGCTGAGGTGGGGGGTTCGGGGGACTCAAGAAGTCGAGGCCAGGGGGTCTGGGGGGCTCCGGCCCCCCAGGTGGGCAGCCCGACAAGTCTCTCGAATGCTGCGCGAGACGTAGTCCCCCGACTTGGTGGCGGGACGGCGTCGCCGCGCCCGTACCATGCGTGGCGTGACGCGACGCCGTTCTACGTGACCGAGAACCCCGCGAATCGCTTCCGTCCGGCCCCGGGGTCGGTGCCGGACGCACCCGGCTGCTACCTGTTCCGGGACCGCGACGGCCGGGTCGTCTACGTCGGCAAGGCGAAGTCGCTCCGCCAGCGTCTCCAGAGCTACTTCCAGGCCTGGTACCTGATCGCGCCGCGCACGCAGGCGATGCTCGAGGCCGCCCGCTCCGTCGAGTGGATCGTCGTCGACAGCGAGGTCGAGGCCCTCCATCTGGAGTACAACCTCATCCAGGAGCACCGCCCGCGCTACAACGTCCGCTACCGCGACGACAAGAGCTACCCCTACCTCGTCCTCACGACGTCGGAGGAGGTGCCCCGGGCGCGGGTCCTGCGCAACCCTCGGAAGAAGGCGGACCGGCGCTTCGGGCCCTTCGCTCACGCCTACGCGATCCGCGACACGCTCGACCTGCTGCTGCGCGTGTTCCCGGTCCGATCGTGCTCGCAGGGGGTCTACGACCGGGCCGAGCGCATGGGCCGGCCGTGCCTCTACTACCACATCGGCCGTTGCGCGGCGCCGTGCGTCGGCCACATCTCGGTCGAGGACCACCGCGCGCTCGTGGACCGACTGACGCGGTTCCTGGAGGGGGACACGCGGCCGACCCTGGACCGCATCGAGACCGAGATGCGCGAGGCCGCGGCGGAGCTGAACTACGAGCAGGCGGCGCAGCTCCGCGACAAGCTCCAGGCCGCCCGGACCGCGCTCGAGAAGCAGCAGATGGTCCTCGGCCGCCCGGACAACCTCGACGCGGTCGCGATCGCGCAGGACGAGCTCGAGGCTGCGGTCCAGGTGTTCTTCGTGCGACGCGGACGGGTGGTCGGCCGCAAGGGCTGGACGGTCGACAAGGTCGAGGAGCTCGACACCCCGGCGCTGCTGACCGCGTTCCTGCTCGAGCTCTACGCGGAGCGACCGGACGAGGTTCCGCCGCTCGTCCTCGTGCCCGAGACGCCTGGAGACGACGACGCGCTGTCGGCGCTGCTCGAGGAGCTGCGCGAGGCCCCGGTGGAGCTCCGGGTGCCGCAGCGGGGCGAGAAGCGCGCCCTCCTCGAGACCGTCCGCGACAACGCCCGTGAGGCCTTCCAGCGGCAGAAGCTGAAGCGCTCGCAGGACTTCAACGCCCGCTCGGAGGCCCTGCGCGAGATCCAGGCCGCGCTCGACCTGCCCGAGGCGCCGCTGCGCATCGAGTGCTTCGACATCTCCCACCTCGCCGGTACCGAGGTGGTCGGCTCGATGGTCGCCTTCGAGGACGGGCTGCCGAAGCGCTCCGACTACCGGCGCTTCAAGGTCCGCACCGACCGCAACGACGACGTCGCGGCCATGCGAGAGGTGATCCGGCGGCGCTTCGCGCGCTACCTCGAGGAGCAGTCGACTCCGATCGACGCCCCCGAGCGGAAGTTCTCCTACCCCCCGAACCTCGTGATCGTCGACGGCGGTCCGGCGCAGCTGTCCGCCGCGCTGGACGCGCTCGGATCGCTCGGGGTCGTGGGGATCTCGGTGGCCGCGCTCGCGAAACGCTTCGAGGAGCTGCACGTCCCCGATGGCGGGGTCGTCGTGCTGCCGCGGGGCAGCGAGGCGCTCTTCCTCGTCCAGCGCGTGCGCGACGAGGCGCACCGCTTCGCGCTCCGCTACCAACAGCAGCGCCGCCGTGCGAAGCTGCGTCGCACGGCGCTCGACGACGTCCCGGGAGTCGGGCCGGCGCGGCGCAAGGCGCTGCTCCGCGCGTTCGGGAGCGTGGCCGCCGTCGAAGCCGCGTCGCTCGACGAGCTGATGGAGGTGCCCGGGGTGTCGCGGGGGATCGCGACCGCCGTGCAAACCCATCTGAGGGCGGGAGACGGGAGGGGCGAAGCCCCGGAGGCGGCCGGGCCCGATCCGAGAGAGGAGGCACACGCGTGACGGACGTCGCCACGGACCACGTGGGCGCACCGCCGTCGGGCGGCACCCACCAGGTGATCGTCATCACCGGGATGTCGGGCGCCGGCCGCACCGAGGCGGCGAAGGTCCTCGAGGACCTGGGCTTCTACGTGGTCGACAACCTGCCGCCGCAGCTCGTCGGTCGTGTGGTGGAGCTGGCCTCGCGGACCGACAGCACCGTGGACCGGATCGCGGTCGTCGCGGACGTGCGCGTGCGGGAGTTCTTCGGCGAGCTGGTCAGCGCGCTCGAGGAGCTGCGGGAGCTCCACCCGGACGTGCGCATCGTCTTCCTCGAAGCGGAGGACGACGTCCTCGTGCGCCGCTACGAGGCCTCGCGGCGCCGCCATCCGCTCGCGCAGGAGGGGACGGAGAGCATCGTCGACGGCATCTCGCGGGAGCGCCGCATGCTGGAGGAGGTCCGGGGGATGGCCGACCTCGTGGTCGACACGACCGACATCAACGTGCACGAGCTCCGGGAGCGCCTCGTCGAGACCTTCGGGACGCCCGAGAGCGCGGCGATGCGGGTGAACGTGATCTCCTTCGGCTACAAGTACGGGCTCCCGCGGGACGCCGACATCGTGATGGACGTGCGCTTCCTGCCGAACCCGCACTGGATCGAGGGGCTCCGAGAGCAGACCGGGCTCGATCCCGACGTCCGCGAGTACCTGAACGCCCAACCCGAGACGGGGCCGTTTCTCGCCCGTTTCCGCGCCCTCCTCGACACCGTCGTCCCCGGCTACATCGGCGAGGGCAAGCGCTACCTCACGATCGCGATCGGCTGCACGGGCGGCAAGCACCGGTCGGTGGCGATCGGGTCCGAGATCGCGAGCCACCTCGAGGGCACCACGCGCCTCCCCGTCCACGTCGACCACCGCGACGTGGGGAGGGAATGATGGCGGCGTCGGACCTGGTCGCGCAGGAGACCGTGGAGGTCGGCCGCGGCCCGGGGGACGGCAGCCGGGCCGTGGCGATCGGAGGCGGGCACGGGCTGAGCCGCTGCCTCCAGGCGCTCACCCACGTCGTCGACCACGTGACCGCGGTCGTCACCGCCGCGGACGACGGGGGGTCGTCGGGGCGGCTGCGCGAGGAGCTCGGCATCATCCCGCCGGGCGACATGCGCATGGCGCTCGCGTCGCTGAGCCCCCGGCGCGATCTCGCCCGACTCGTCCAGTACCGCTTCCCGGAGGGCGAGCTCGCGGGCCACAGCCTCGGGAACCTCGTCATCGTCGCGACCGCGGACCTGAACGGCGGGGACATCGTCGCCGCGCTGGACTACGTCGCCTCGATCCTGGACGCCCGCGGACGGGTCCTGCCGTGCACCGCCGACCTCGTGCAGCTGCACGCGAGGCTCGAGCACGGGGAGATCCGCGGGCAGGCCGAGATCGGCCGCTCGCAGCGCATCCAGGAGGTGTGGCTCGAGCCCCCGGACGCGACCGCGACCGCGGAGGCCGTCGACGCCCTCCGACGGGCCGACCTCATCGTGCTCGGCCCGGGATCGCTCTTCACGAGCATCATCCCCAACCTCCTGGTCCCGGGGATCCGCGACGCGGTGGGCGCTGCGTCGTGCCCCGTCGTCTACGTGACGAACCTGCGCGAGCAGAAGGGGGAGACGGAGGGCTTGACGCTCGTCGAGCATCTCGAGGCGCTCACGGGTCACGCGCCCGGCCTGCGACTCTCCACGATCGTCGCCCACGACAGCAGGTCGAGCGAGCCGGAGGGTGAGCCCCTCGACGCCGACGCGGAGGATCTCGGGGGCTGGGCCGACGACGTGACCGTGGCGGACCTCCTCGACCCGCGAGGCGGGCACAACCCGAGCAAGCTCGCGGTGGCGTTCGGGCGCATCCTCCGTCCGGGCCGGGCGGCGCTGGGGT
>JBOHEE010000195.1:0-6431 GCA_050700895.1 Nitriliruptorales bacterium
GGATTGGGAATCCGGTCGGCCCTTTCTCGCCATGTCGGCCTCCCCTGCGATAGCTGCGACTATGCTCGAGTAGCAAGCTCGCCCACTACCCGACTCCTCGGATCAGCGCGGCAACTGCTACCCGGAACAACTAGCTTTACACAGTTAGGATATCACAGAGCAGCAGCCGCCAGCGTTGCCGCATGAGCTCGCCGGCCTGCCGGGCCACCTCGATAGCCGGACCGTCGGCCGGTGGGAGGGCGGCGAGGGGGCCGGGGCCCCACGTCCGCGTGGGGTGCCGTCGGCGAGGACGCCGAGCCGCCGGGGCAGCACCGCGGCGGTGGAGCGTGCGCCGTCGACGGGGCGCATGCGGGTCGCGTGGTCGACAAGCGCGGTGACGTCGTGACCAGCCAGGGCGGCCTGGCGGATGCGCGTGACCAGTCATGCGCAGGAGAGCGGAGCGGCTGCTCTCGGCCTCCCGGAGGGCGGCACCGCAGGCCAGAGTCTCTTGGAACCGGGAGCAGATGCGGATGCGTGAACCGCCTGACGCTGCGCCAGAGGTAGCGTTGGGGTACTCCGCAAGGACGCCTCCCGACCGGCTGCGGCTCGGTGTTGCCCTGGTGGTCGCCGGTCTTGTCGGGGTCGTGGCTGGTATGCCACTGCAAGCCGCCATTCTTCGTTGCTGCGGAGGCGTCCGGTCGGTCGGCTGCCACGCCGTGTCCTCGTGCCCGCAGCGGTCGTCGGCCTCGGCGGGGCGATCGCCGTGGTGGGGCTGGACGTACTGCTGTTCTCGGAGGTTGCCGCCGCCATAGAGCCCCTCCAGCTGCCGCTGTGGCAGGCGTTGCCCGCGGTGCTGTATGGCGGCATCGTCGAGGAGCTGCTGGTGCGGTTCGGGGTGCTGAGCCTCGTGGCCTGGGCGGCTGCGCGGTTGACCGGGGACACCCGCGTGCCGCCAGGCGCGGGGATCCGGTGGACCGCCATCTTCATCGCTGCCTGGCGTTCGGCGCTCTCCACCTGCCTGCCACGGCGGCACTCATCGAGCTGTCCTCCACGGTCGTGGCACGCGCGCTGCTACTGAACGGGCTGCTCGGGGCGGGCTTCGGTTGGCTGTTCTGGCGCCACGGACTGGAGTCCGCGATCATCGGCCACGTCCTCGCCAACCTGGTGCCGGTCCCGGTCAGCAACCTCGGATAGCACCGGAACCAGGTGTTCCTCACGGGCAGGCTGACGAGGTGGGGCCCCGCCGCCGCGTTACCGATTCGCGCCTCCCAGGCGAACCGCGTGCATAGAGGGCCGTACCCGCTCTGCGCGCTGGGAGGGATTTGAACCCCCGGCCGCCTGATCCGTAGTCAGGTGCTCTATCCGGACTGAGCTACCAGCGCGTGATGCGGGTCCCACGGTACCGCCGTGTCCCGCCGCGGAGGCTGAGGGATTCGAACCCTCGAGGGACTTGCAGCCCCAACGGGATTAGCAATCCCGCGCCATAGACCGAACTAGGCGAAGCCTCCAGAGGCCGACGAGCCCGATCGGCCCGTGACCGGAGCGGCAGGGTACCGGTCCCTATGGGCCTCGCGAGCGGCGTAGTCTCGCCTCCGCACCACGACAACGCACCGGAAGGGACGAACATGCCGACGCGCAACGCAACCGCCCGGTGGGAGGGCGACCTGGGATCCGGCAGCGGCACGATGCGTCTGCCGAGCATGGGCTTCGAGGGGCCGTTCACCCGCGCCTCGCGGTTCGAGGAGGGGGAGGCAACGAATCCGGAGGAGCTCGTCGGGGCGGCTCACGCCGGCTGCTTCTCGATGTTCCTGTCGGCCCTCCTCTCGAAGGAGGACCACGCACCGACCCGGATCGAGACGACCGCGGCCGTGACCATCGAGACGACCGACGCCGGCCCGGCGATCACGTCGATCGTGCTCGAGACCGAGGCGGAGGTGCCCGGCATCGAGGAGTCCCGCTTCCACGAGCTCGTCCAGGAGGCGAAGGACGGCTGCCCGGTGTCGAAGGCGCTCGCCGGCACCGAGATCAGCGTGAAGGCCTCGCTCGTCGCTTCCTGAGCGAGCCGCGCCCGACCCGACCCGCTACTCCTCGAGGGTCACGAGCTCGTCATCCGTCCCCACACGGGCGTCGACCCGGGCGTGCTGGAGGAGCATGAGCGCAAGCAGGCCGCTGACCTCCGGCTCGTCGGGAAGCAGTTCGGCGAGGACCCTGCCGAGGCGGATCGCCTCCTCGCAGAGCTCACGGTCGATGAGCCGATCACCCGCGCCCGCCGTGTAGCCGGTGGTGAAGACGAGATAGACGGTGCCGAGCACCCCGGCGACGCGGTCGACGAGGAGATGGTCGGGCGGGATGCGGAACGGGATGCCGGCATCGCGGATCTTGTGCTTCGCCCGGGTAAGTCGCCGTGCCATTGCGGACTCGGAGACGAGGAAGGCGCGTGCGATCTCGGCGGTCGGCAGGCCCGCCACCGCGCTGAGGGTGAGCGCGACCTGCGCCTCGGTCGCGAGAGCCGGATGACAGCAGGTGAAGACGAGGCGGAGGCGGTCGTCGTACACGGCGCTCGGCTCTTCCTCCCTGTCGTCAGGCGGGGCTTCGATGAGCCGCGGAAGGACCCGGTCACGCGCGCGGTCGCGGCGCAGGCGGTCGATCGCCTTCCTACGCGCGACCGCGAGGAGCCACGCGGCGGGGCGCGCCGGGATCGTGTCCGGGGTCCACGCGCCGGCCGCCTCAACGACCGCGTCCGCGAGCGCATCCTCGGCGAGGTCGAAGTCGCCGAACTCGCGGATGAGCGTGGCGAGGACCCGGCCGTGCTCGGCGCGGAACGTCGCCGCCAGGACGTCGTCCGGCCGGGTCCCCCCGCCGGCCGTCACTCGGCCGGGACCAGTTCCTCCATGGGCAGGATCGGCCGGACCTCCATGGAGCCGTAGAAGGCGGCCGGACAGCGCGCCGCCCACTCGATCGCGTCATCGATGCTGTCCACGTCGATGAGGTAGTACCCGCCGAGGACCTCCTTCGTCTCGGTGAAGGGACCGTCGGAGGTGACTCGCTCACCTTCGCGGACCCGCACGGTCGTGGCCGTGGTCGAGGGGCGCAGGGCCTCACCCGCGACCATCGCCCCCGCCTCCTGCATGTCGTTCGTGTACGTCCCCCACTTCTCCCACTCGGCGTCGCGCTCTTCCTGCGAGCCGGTCGGCTCGGTCTCCTCGGCGTAGATCAACAGCATGTACTGCACGGTGCCCTCCTCGGTCGTGACGTGCCGACGACTCTCGCCGGCGACATCATCACGACGTACGGGGGATGCAGTCCACGACACGGCGTGCGTCCACCGCACGGGGGCGAGCGTAGTTCGACCGGTAGAGCAGCGCGTCCGTCCGACATTGTGGCTCCTCCTATGGTTCCTCGTGCCCTTCGCGGAGCCGTTGCCCGGATCCTGCTGCCGTTCGATCCCCGGCCGATGGTCGGTGAGTCCCATGCCGACGGTCTGCGGCCTACGGTGAGCGGACGATGACGACGGTCCACCGCCCGACGGGCCACTCCGCGAACGCGTTCGCCCGTCGGCTCTTCCGCGGCCTCCCGGGGCGCTACGACCGCCTTGCCGAGGTCCTCTCGTTCGGTCAGAACGCCCGCTGGCGCCGGACGATGGTCGATCCGGTCGCTGCGGCCCGACCGGCGAGCGTCCTCGACGTCGCGACCGGCACCGCAGGCGTGGCGCTCCAGGTCGTCGACCGAACCGACGCGGTCGTCACCGGCGTCGACCTCACCGAGGAGATGCTCCGTCGGGGCCGCGGTCTCGTGCGTGAGCGCCGCCGCCTCGACCGCATCCGGCTGGTGGTCGGGCGGGGGGAGCAGTTGCCGTTCCCCGACGCGAGCTTCGAGGCGCTGACGTTCACCTACCTCATGCGCTACGTCGACGATCCGGCGGCCACGCTGCGGGAGCTCGTGCGGGTGGTTCGGCCCGGCGGGGTGATCGCGAACCTCGAGTTCCACGTCCCGACGAACCCGGTGTGGCACTCGCTGTGGTGGCTCTACACGCGGGTGGGGCTGCCGGCTGCAGGGGCGCTCGCCGGTCGGTCGTGGTACGAGGTGGGCCGCTTCCTCGGACCCAGCATCTCGCGCCACTACCGCGACTACCCGCTCGCGTGGATGCTGGACGCGTGGGGGCAGGCCGGCATCGTCGACGTCCGGCACCGCGTGATGAGCCTCGGCGGCGGCGTGGTGATCTGGGGCAGGCGGACCGGTGGCTGAGGCCGGTCGCCGCCCCGCGTTCTACGCCGCCGGCGAGGGCGGCTGGCGGGACTGGTGGAGCCTGCTCCACCCGCCGTACACGCTCTGGCACGTGAGCTACGTCGCGATCGGCTCGGCGCTCTCGCCGCGCTTCGACGCGTTGCGGCTCGGCGCCGCCCTGCTCGCGTTCCTCCTTGCCCTCGGGGTGGCCGCGCACGCACTCGACGAGCTGAACGGCCGTCCGCTCGGCACGCGAATCCCCGACCGCGCGCTCGTCGCGGCCGCGGTGCTCTCGCTCGGGGCGGCTGCGGGGATCGGCGTCGTCATGCTCGTCCGGGTCGGCGGCAGCCCGTGGTTCGTGGCCGGGGCCATCGTGCTCATCGCGACCGGCGTCCTGCTCGTCGTCGCCTACAACCTCGAGCTCTTCGGCGGCCGCATCCACACCGACGCCGGCTTCGCCGCCGCCTGGGGCGCATTCCCCGTCGTCACCGGCTACTACGCGCAGGCCGAGACGATCGATCTCGTCGCGGTGGTCGCCGCCGCAGCCGCGTTCGCGATCTCGTGGGGGCAGCGCGCCCTCAGCACCCCGGCACGCTTCGTGCGTCGCAAGACCGACGGCCTCGAGGTGGAGGTGCGTCTCGCCGACGGGGGACGGGAGCGGCACGACGAACGCTTCCTGCTCGACCCCATCGAAGCCGCCCTGCAGGCGCTGTCGTGGGGCATCGTGCTCGTGGCGACCGCCCTCGTTCTCACCCGGATCCAGTGATCCGAGGCGAGGAGCGGAGGGTGTGGGATTCGAACCCACGGTGACCCTTGCGGGCCACGGCAGTTTTCAAGACTGCTGCCTTCGTCCGGACTCGGCCAACCCTCCGGAGGTTCGGAGGGTACTGAGCCCCGCCTCCGTGCGACTCAGTCGGGGACGTCATCCTTCGGCGCGAAGAGGACGTCGCGGCCGAGGTAGGGGTGGAGGACGTGGGGGACGGCGACGCTGCCGTCCGCCCGCTGGTGCTGCTCCACGACCGCGATGATCGTCCGCGCGACCGCGACCGCGGTGCCGTTCAGCGTGTGCACGAACTCGGTCTCGCCCGAGTCGAGGCGGCGACGCACCCGCAGCCGCCGCGCCTGGTAGTCGGTCGTGTTCGAGCACGAGGTGATCTCGCGGTACGCCTGCTGGCCCGGCATCCACGCCTCGATGTCGAACTTCCGCGTCGCCGACGCTCCGAGGTCGCCCGCCGCGATGTCGACCACCCGGTAGTGGAGACCGAGTCCGCCCATGATCTCCTCCTCGATCGCGAGGATCCGCTCGTGCTCCTCGGCGGAGGAGTCGGGGGCGACGAACGAGAAGAGCTCGACCTTGTCGAACTGATGGACGCGGAAGATGCCGCGCGTGTCACGGCCGTAGGAGCCGGCCTCCCGCCGGAAGCAGCTCGAGAAGCCCGCGAAGCGGACGGGAAGCTCCGCGAGGATCTCGTCGGCGTGCATCCCGGCGAGTGCCACCTCCGAGGTGCCGACGAGATAGAGGTCGTCCTCGGGGATCTTGAAGATCTGCTGCTCGTCGGTGGGCAGGAACCCCGTGCCGTACATCGCCTCGCGGCGGACCAGCGCCGGGGCGACGACGGGCTCGTGGCCGTGCCGCTGGGCCACGTCGAGGGCGTAGCGCACCAGCGCGAACTCGAGCAGCGCCGCTTCGCCGCGGAGGAAGTAGAAGCGGGCGCCCGAGACCTTCGCCCCCCGCTCGAGGTCGAGCGCGCCGCCTGCTTCCATGAGCTCGACGTGGTCGCGTGGCTCGAACGCGAAGTCGGGAGGGGACCCGACCCGCTTCACCTCGACCGCGTCGTCCTCGCCTCCGTCGGGCGCCTGCGGGCTCGGCAGGTTCGGGATCCCCGCGAGAGCGTCGGCGAGCGCTTCGTCGATCGTGGCGAGCTCGTCCTCCGCGTTCCGCAACGGCTCCTTGAGCTCCGCTGCCGCCGCGACCAGCTGCTGGCGGTCCTCGGGTGCCGCCTTCCCGATGGCGCGCGAGCGTGCGTTCTGCTCCGCCCGCAGGCCGTCCACCTCCGTGACGAGCTCCCGGCGCTGCTGGTCGAGGGCGACGAGGCGATCGACGCGTCCGCGGTCGACCGCGCGGCGGGCGAGCGCGGTCGCCACCGCCTCGGGGTCCTCTCGGAGGAGTCGCAGATCGATCACGAAGGCCGAGGGTAGCCGCGGCGTTCCGCCGCCTCGGAGCTCTG
>JBOHEE010000196.1:0-2347 GCA_050700895.1 Nitriliruptorales bacterium
GCTCGGAGAGAGCGTTCACCCTGGCGATGCTCCACTGCCTGGGCCAACTCGAGCTACCCCCACGCCTCGACACGCCCACCGGACACCTGAGTCGAACGTCTGTTTGTACAAATTCTTGAGAGGAGCCCGAAAACTTGACTCAAACGCGACAACTTTGCCGACCCAAGGCCTCTAGTCCATGAGGCGCGACTTCACGGCCGCCGAGACGCGCTTGCCGTCGGCCCGGTTGCCGACGTGGCCCATCACCGCGCCCATCACCTTGCCCATGTCGCCCGGCCCCTCCGGGCCGACCTCCGTGATCGCGGCGTCGATCAGCTCGAGGAGTTCGTCGTCGCCGAGCTGTTCGGGGAGGTAGCTCGCGTAGACCTCGGCGTCGGACTCCTCCGAGGCGGCGCGGTCCTCGCGGCCCGCATCGCGGAAGGAGTCGGCGGCCTCGCGCCGTCGCTTCGTTTCGCGGGTGAGGATGCGCTCGACGGCCTCGTCGGGCAGCTCGCCCTGCGGGCCCAGTCCCTGTGCGACCGCCTCGTTCTTCATCTCGGCCACGATCATCCGGAGCGCGCTGGTGCGTTCGCGGTCGCGCGCCTTCATGGCGGCCGTGAGGTCGGCCTGGATCTGCTGCTGCAGGGACACTGAAGAGCTCCTCTTTCACGCAAGGCTAGTCGCGGAAATGGGAGGGCCGGGCTCGAGTGGCTCGGGCCCGGCCCCGGGGGGAGCTCCAGGTGGGTCAGCTGTCGCCGTCGCCCTCGGCGGAGGCGCCGACGAGCACACGGCCGGCCTCGACCGTCTTCTGGATCGAGGTGGCCGCGGCCTTCGTCTGGCGTCGTGCCGTCTCGGCCTGCTTCTTGCCGGCGGAGACGCCTGCCTGGACAGAGCCGTCCGCGGTCTTGCGGATCGAGGTGATCGCGGCCTTGACCTGGGAGCGGGCGTTGTGCGCCTGGTCGAGCACGCGCTTCACGCGGTCGTCCTTCAGGACCTCGTCGGTGACGGTGCGGCCCTCGGCCGACTTCTCGTCGAAGCGCTTGCCCGCCTGTTCACGCAGCGTGGCGATGAGCTTGTCGAGCTCCTTGCGCCGGGCGGGGAGGTCCCGCAGGTCCTGCGCCTTCTCCGGCAGGCGACGGGCGGCCTTGCCGGCCTCGTTCGCGAGCCGTACGGCGTCGCCGGCAAGGCCGGCGATCGCGTACGCGGCGTCGGTGGCGAGGACCTTCACGTCCCGCTCCGATGCCGTCGTCGTGCCCTTGCTCGTCGACGTGCGCTTCGCCGTGTTCGACGTGGCCGCCTGCTCGGCGGTCTTCTTCGCGGTCGTGCTCTTCTTCGCACTCGTGCTCTTCGTGGACTGCGCCATGATCCCTTCTCCTTTCAGATGGTCCAGTGGGCTCCGGTCGGAGCAGTCAGCCGGGGAGACGGAGCGGGAGCCGGATGAGGCTGCGGGAGCCGTCAAGTGCTCCATCCCCCCGCCTGACCGCTTCGACACCCACTGTGGTGCCGACGCGGTGCTGCGGTGGCAGGGGCATGTGTACCTCGGGGTGCTAACAATAGCAAGCACGCGTGCGCCTGGCGGACAGCCGTCCGCGCGTGCTGCGCGGTGGCGTGTGCTCGCTGATCCTGGGGTGATCTGGCGGATTCAGCCGATCACGGCGATGCTCGGCAGGGCGGAGAGGGCCACCCGGCGACCCGGCACTGCGTCATCGGGCAAGCACAGACGGTCAGCGTACGTGAAGGAGGCTCCACACCGACCCGTGCTTGGCGAGCACCTCGTCGAACACGGTGAGGACGGGCCCGAAGGCGAGGGGGAAGGTATGCCGGGCCTCCCGCAGCAGTGCGCGCCACCACGCGGGCTCCTGCGCGACGAGGGGCTCGCCGACGACGATGTCGGCGACGTCACGGACCTCGGCGCCCCGCACGAGGAGCGGCGCAGGCACCTCGCCGGCGAAGCGGTACCCGCGCTCCTCGAGCTCCGGCCACCGCGAGGCCATCGCCGCCGAGGTCACCGTGATGGAGACGAGGTGGCCCGCGGGCACGATCGGGAGCCGTCCGGGCCAGCGGTCGTCCGGCGCGAGGATGCGCACCAGCGTCGCCGTCGCGGGGACGGCGTGCTGTCGAGCCCTCGCGATCACTTCGGGCACCTCCAGGGGGAAGGGAGGCGCATCGTTGCACCGAACGTCCCGCCGGTCACGTAACCCGCCCCATGCCTACGCTCGGCAGCGGGTCGCGAGGCCGGCCCGACGGACGGAGGGATGCCATGACGCGCGTCGCGCTGTTGGGGGCGAGCGGCTACACGGGCCGGCTCGTGGCCGGCGCGCTCGACCGGCGCGGGGTCGGGTTCGTGCCCGCCGGGCGGGACCGGTCG
>JBOHEE010000197.1:0-4156 GCA_050700895.1 Nitriliruptorales bacterium
GTCCCGGCCCCGCCGTCGCCGGCGCGCGCGTGCACGGTGCACTCGTCGACGAACTCCGGCTCGACGGTGCGCGGTGCCTGCGCCCCGACCTGTTCCGCCACGTCCTCACCTCCTCCTTCGGCGCTCACGATAGTGGTGCGTCCCGGAGGTTCCGTGAGCGCCGAGAGCGCGCAAGCGCCCGGAGGGCAAGGCGCGAGGAGGCGTTCATAGCAGCGCTATTGACCCGACGAGCAACGCAGCCATCCGGGATGCAGGCGCGCTCGAACGCCACGACACCTCCGGGATGTACCACTCGAGGGCTGCAATGACGCAGGGCGGCCATCCGGCCGCCCTCGTGTGTCGTGTCCTGCCGCGGTCACTCCGCGGGGACGATGTCGGCGTACTTGCGGCTGCGGCTCGACCGGAACGACACCGTCCCGTCGACGAGCGCGAAGAGCGTGTCGTCGCCGCCCCGGCCGACGTTGCGACCGGCGTGGATCTTCGTCCCACGCTGGCGCATGATGATGCTGCCCGCGGTCACGAGCTCGCCGCCGTAGGTCTTCACGCCGAGGAACTTCGGGTTGGAGTCGCGGCCGTTGTTGGAGCTGCCGCCGCCCTTCTTGTGTGCCATGACCTTCTCCTTCTCACGTCGCTGCTCTCAACGAGCCTCCGACGTCGGGTGTTCCTCGACGTCCGATCAGGCCTCCGGGGACTCCGTGGTCTCCGCGCCCGTGTCGGGAGCCTCCGTGGCGGTCTCGGCCGGCTGCTCCGCGGCCTTCTTCGCCGCCTTGCCGCCGGCCAGGTCCCCGACCTTGATCCGGGTGTAGGACTGGCGGTGGCCCTTGCGCCGCCGCTGGCGCGACTTGTTCTTGTAGGTGAAGACGCGGATCTTGTCCCCGCGCCCGTGCCCGGTGATGGTCGCGTCGACGGTGCGGTCCTCGAGGTCGCCGCCGGTCGCCACGTTGCCGTCGTCGTCGACGATCAGCACCGGGCGCAGCTCCACGCTGTCACCGACCGCGCCGTCGAGCTTCTCGATGCGCAGTTCCTCGCCGGGCTCGACCCGGTACTGCTTGCCGCCCGTGGCGATGACGGCGTACACGGCTGCCTCCTGCGAAGGACACGAAGAACGGTGCCGCCCGGCACCGTGAGTTGAAGCGTACCAGCAGCCGTCTGGCCGCGCGACCGAGGCGACCGGTGACGGTCCGGTGCGGCCATGGTGACCTGGACGCCGGTACCAGCAGCCGTCTGGCCGCGCGACCGAGGCGACTGCTAGCTAGTGGTCGAGGTGGATCTTCATCCCGCGGCCGTCGCATTCCGGGCAGCGCTCGCCGTAGATCTCCATGAGCCCCGCTGAGACGTTCTTCCGCGTCATCTGCACGAGGCCGAGCTTGCTCACCTCCGACACGCGCGTCTTCGTGCGGTCGCGGAGGAGCTCACGCTTCAGCCGCTGGACGACCTGCTCCTGGTTGCTGGGCAGGAGCATGTCGATGAAGTCGATGATGACCATCCCCCCGATGTCGCGGAGGCGCAGCTGGGCGACGACCTCCTCGGCCGCCTCGAGGTTCGTCTTCAGGACCGTCTCCTCGAGGCTCGACTGGCCGGTGAACTTGCCCGTGTTCACGTCGACGACCGTGAGCGCCTCGGTCTTGTCGATGATCAGGTAGCCGCCCGACGGGAGCCACACCTTGCGCTCCATCGCCTTGCGGAGCTGCTCCCAGACGTGATGGGCCTCGAACAGGGGCGGCAGGGTGTCGTCGCCCTCCCCGGTCTCGTACAGCTCGAGCTTGTCGAGCGCCTCGGGCATGACGTCGCCGAGGTACGTCTTCAGGTCGGCGTGGACCTCGGGATCGTCGACGACGAGCCGGTCGAACTCGGGCCCGAAGTGGTCGCGCACCACGCGGACCGCGAGGTCCGGCTCCTCGTAGACGGCGTCGAGCGGCTTCGCCTCCTCCGCGCGCTTCTGGACCGCCTCCCAGCGCTCGACCAGGCGTTCGAGGTCGTCCTTGAGCTGCGCCTCGGTCGCGTTGACCGCCGCCGTCCGGACGATGAGGCCGGCGCCTTCGGGACGGATCTTCCTCAGGATCGCGCGCAGCCGGTCGCGTTCCTCGTCGGGCAGCTTGCGCGAGATGCCGAAGACGTCGTCGCTCGGGGCGAGAACGAGGTAGCGACCCGCAAGCGACAGTTGCATCGTGAGCCGCGCGCCCTTCGTGCCCATGGGGTCCTTGGTGACCTGAACGAGCACCGTCTGCCCGGGCTCGAGAGCGGACTCGATGCGGTGCTCACCGTCCTCCACGTCGAGCTCGTCGTAGAGGACCTCGCCGGCGTAGAGGATCCCGTTGCGGCCCTTGCCGATGTCGAGGAAGGCCGCCTCCATCCCGGGGAGGACGTTCTGCACCCGCCCGAGATGGATGTTGCCGACGTAGGAGACGTCCTCCTTGCGGGTGACGTAGTGCTCGGCGACGGTGCGGTCCTCGAGCACGACGATCTGGGTCTTCTCGCCGTCGGAGGTGACGAGCATCGTCCGCGGCGCCCCGACGAGCATCGCCTGGCGGGCCTCGTCGGGCAGGGGTGCACCGCGACGACGACGCCCGCGGCGGCCATCCCGGCGCTGACGCTTCGCCGCGAGTCTCGTCCCCCCCCGCGGGACCTCGCGCTGCTGGTCCTCATCGGCGGCGTCTGCGTCCGCCGCGGAGTCAGCCTCGGAGACGGTCTCGGTGGTGCCGCCGTCGGCCTTCGGTGCGTCGTCCTGGCGCCGCCTGCGGCGGCGGCCGCCCCGCCGTCTGCGCGACGAACGTCGGCGCTCCTCGGTGCGCTCCTCGCCGTCAGTCTCGTTGCCGGGCGCCTCGCGGGTCCGGGTACGGGTTCGCGTGCGGACGCTCTCGTCGTCCGCCGCGCCACCCTCGGTGGTCTCGTCGGTCACGGTCTTCTCGCTTTCTCACGCCGCGACCACCTCGTAGGGGACGTGCTCTGCATCCGCTATGGGCGAGCAGCGTCGCGTGCGGGTCGCCTCGCCTGGGCGAGAGACCCTCATCGGTGGCGTCGCGGGCGGGTCGTGTGGGGATCGCGCCGGCACCGTGGCCGGGGATCACCGCTTCAGTCGTGCGGGGGACGGGGCGGTCGGGAGCGCGACGCGCTCCCCTGCCGTCCCCGTCCGGGGAGGAAAGTGTGTGGTGGGACTCGCTCAGCCCAGGCGTGCCCGTCCGCTTCACGGTCGGGAGGGTGGGCGGCGTCACGCGCGCCTCCGGAGGACTTCCAGTGATCACGCCTTCGGACTGGTCACTCGTGCGCGCGGCGTCGGTCGCAAGAGCACGCCCGTGCGCCCAACGCACGTCGAGCACAGAGGATACCAGCGGATGCTGCGTTGGCGTTCGGATCGGATCGGTGAGCGAGCCGGTGCCGATCCGGCGGCCCTCTGGAGGCGCCGAGCCGGAGGCGCCGGAAGGAGCGACCGAGCCGCCTTCGTACGAACCATGGTCCTCCGAGCGCGGCGAGGGAGCGCGGTCGCCGGCATCGGCACCGAGCGAGCGTCCCTTCGTCAGAAGCGGCGCATGTGGACGTTCAGCATGAGGCCGACGAGGAGGTAGCCGGCGATCAGCGACGTGCCCCCGTAGCTCACGAACGGCAGCGGGATGCCCGTGACCGGCGAGACCCCGATCGTCATCCCGATGTTGACGAAGATCTGGATGGTGAAGATCGCGACCGCCCCCGTCGCGATGAGCGTGCCGAAGAGGTCCTTCGCCATGGCGGCGATGCGCAGCCCCCGCCACAGCAGGACCGCGAACAGCGCGAGCACGACGATCCCGCCGAGGAAGCCGAACTCCTCGCCGATGACGGTGAAGATGAAGTCGGTGTGGTTCTCCGGCACGTAGCTCAGGTTCGTCTGCGTGCCCTCGAGCAGCCCCTTGCCGGCGAACCCGCCGGAGCCGACGGCGATGAGCGACTGCTGCGTGCTGTAGAAGCTGCCCCGGGGGTCGGCGTTGGACGGGTCGAGGAACGAGGTGAGCCGGGCGACCTGGTACGCCTCGAGCTCGATGATGCCGAGTCGGAGGACGGCGACGATCCCGAGCACCGCGAGGAGGCCGAGCGCAACGAGCCAGCGCGCCTTCGTCCCGCCGACCACGAGCAGGACGAACGCGGTCCACGGGAAGACGATGAACGTGCCGAAGTCGGGCTGGAG
>JBOHEE010000198.1:0-3050 GCA_050700895.1 Nitriliruptorales bacterium
GTCGTGCTCACGCCCGCGGATCGATGGCCTGGTCGGCGACCCGATCGAGGTCGCGTCGGAGCCGGTCGGCATCGATCGGCACAGCCGTCCGGAACACCTCGAGGAGGAGCTCTCGGGACACCAAGCGGCGTCGGGCGTGGCGGAGCTCCCCGACGGGCACGCCGTTGCGGGTGACGATGAAGTCCTCGCCCCGGTCGAGGGCGCGCACGACCTCTCCGCTCTCGTTGCGGAGCTCGCGCCGGCTGATCGTCCGTGTCATGCGCGCCACCCTACGAGTTCGTTGACCAGCTGCGCGGCGGTCAGGGCGGCGGCCAGCCGGGGGCGGGGGCGGAGGCCGAAGTCGACTGCGGGACTTCGTCCGGCAGGCGAAGGCGGACGCCCGCCCGTAGCACCGGTGCCACAGCCCTCTGAGCTGCGTTCCAGCCGGTGGTGGCGCCCCTATGGCGATCGGGCCGCCCGGCGCTGCTCGACGAGGGCGACGAAGAGCTCGTGGAGGCGGGGGTCGCCGGTGAGCTCGGGGTGGAAGGCCGCGGCGAGCAGGTCGCCCTGGGCGACGACGACCGGGTGGCCGTCGACCTCTGCGAGCACCTCGACCTCGGGACCGAGGACCTCCTCGACCCACGGGGCGCGGATGAAGACCGCGTGGACCGGTCCGCCGTCGACGCGCTTCACGTCGAGATCGGCCTCGAACGACTCCACCTGCCGCCCGAACGCGTTGCGGCGCGTCGACACGTCGATGCCGCCGAGCAGCGGCTGCGGCCGGTCCTGCGCGAGCTCGCGGGACAGGAGGATCATCCCCGCGCACGTGCCGAACGCCGGCAGCGTCCCGGCAGCGATCCGTTCCCGGAGCGGCTCGAAGAGACCGCTGATCTCGAGCAGGCGGCCGATCGTCGTCGACTCACCGCCGGGGATCACGAGCCCGTCGAGCCCCTCGAGGTCCTTGGGCTGGCGGACCCGGACGGCGCGCGCCCCGGCCGCGCGCAGGGCGCGGAGGTGCTCGAGCACGTCACCCTGGAGGGCGAGGACGCCGATCGTCGGGGCGTCGCCGGGGGGTTCGAGCGCCTCGGGCCCGCCCGGGGCGATCCGCTCCCCCGGCACCCACTCCCTGGCGGACGGGGACCGGGACACGGCTACCAGCCGCGCCCGGCGAGCCGCTCCTCCGCCGGCATCGACGCGACGTCGAGACCGCGCATCGCCTCGCCGAGGCCGCGTGACACCTTCGCGACGACCGACGGGTCGTCGAAGTTCGTCGTCGCCTCGACGATCGCGCGGGCGCGGCGCTCGGGGTTCGCGGCCGTGAAGATCCCCGAGCCGACGAACACGCCGTCGGAGCCGAGTTGCATGACGAGGGCCGCATCCGCCGGTGTCGCGATGCCGCCGGCGGTGAAGAGCACGACCGGCAGTCGGCCGCTCTCCGCCACCTCGCGGACGAGCTCGACCGGGGCGCGGTGCTCCTTCGCGGCGGCGAACAGCTCGTCCTCGCGGAGCCCGGACAGGCGGCGGATCTCGCCGGTGATCGAGCGGATGTGGCGGACCGCCTCGACGATGTTGCCGGTGCCGGCCTCGCCCTTGGAGCGGATCATCGCCGCGCCCTCGGAGATGCGCCGGAGCGCCTCGCCGAGGTTCGTCGCCCCGCACACGAACGGCACGTCGAACGCCCACTTGTCGATGTGGTGCTCCTCGTCGGCGGGCGTGAGCACCTCCGACTCGTCGACGTAGTCGACGCCGAGCGTCTGGAGGACCTGGGCCTCGACGAAGTGGCCGATGCGGGCCTTGGCCATGACCGGGATCGACACCGCGTCCTGGATCGCGTCGATCACCTCCGGGTCGCTCGTGCGCGCGACCCCGCCGTGCTGGCGGATCTCGGACGGCACGCGCTCGAGGGCCATCACCGCGACCGCCCCCGCCTCCTCGGCGATGCGGGCCTGTTCGGCGTTGACGACGTCCATGATGACGCCGCCCTTCAGCATGTCCGCAAGTCCCCGCTTCACGCGGGTGGTGCCCGTGGTGTGCGTGTTCTCGGCCATGGCTGTCAGCGTACCCGGGGGGCGGGGTCTTGACGCGCGGCGAGGATCGGGGATCAGGGGAGCCGCGGGGCCGGAGCGCGCTGCGGGAACGACGGATCAGGGCAGGCGAGAGGCGGGCGTCAGCAGGATCCAGGTGGGGCCGGGCTTCAGGACCAGCGGCTCGTCGCCGTCCCCGAGGAGGCGCAGGTGAGCGCCGGCGGAGTCCTTCGCCCAGCTGCCCTCGTAGCGCCGCCCGTCGCGGAGGACGATCGCGGCGCCGCTGCCGACGATGACCGTGTCGGTGTAACGGCTGCCGGCGGTGTCGCAGCAGCCGCCGTCGCGCAGCTCCACGCCGAGGACGACCACGTTCGCCGCGCCGACCCTGCCGGGTCCGGTCACGGTCTGCGGCGAGCCGTTCTGGCTGCGGCGGTAGAGGCCGGTGGCCGGCTCGAAGGTGAACCCGGTCGTCGACGCGTTCGACATCGGCACGGTGATCCCGCGGCCGCATCCGTCCGGGCAGTCGACCGAGCCGGGCGGCGGGGCCGGGTCGAAGACCCAGCCGGTCGGCGTCGCGGGGTCGACGCGCGCACCGGCCGCGCCGAAGAGCCCCTCGCCCGTCGCGAACAGGTTGTGGGGCGCGCGCCGCGAGGGGTCGCGGTCCATGACCTTGCCGTCGTGGCTCATCCAGGCGGTCCCGGACCGGTTCAGCTTCTCGACGACCTCAGCCCGGGCGCCGGAGACGAACAGCATCCCCTCGTACGCGGGGACGACGAGGGCGTCCTCGGGGCGGCCGGACCGGATCGGCCCGACCCGCTCTGGGACGCGGCTCTGGAAGAGCGCCATGAAGCGGGTCACGCCGCCCTCGACGAGCTCCTCGTAGACGACGTCTGCGGCGTCGAGCCCCGCCTGGGGACGGGCCGCGGCGGTGTTCTCGACCTTCACCGCGACGACGGGCCGGGCGAGGACCGCCTCGTCGGTCACCGGCTCGCCGGTCAGCGGGGCGACCCCGACGACGGGCGGCTCGGTCGGGGACGGGGTCGGGGG
>JBOHEE010000199.1:0-2300 GCA_050700895.1 Nitriliruptorales bacterium
CGATCGCCGCGCTCCAGACCGAGTACTCGCTGATGTCCCGCGAGCCCGAGGAGACCCTCCTCTCCACGTGCCGCGAGCTCGGCACGGCCTTCGTCGCCTACAGCCCGCTCGGCATCGGTCTGCTCACGGGAACGGTGACGAACGCCGACGACCTGCCGCCAGGCAACCGCCTTGCGAGGCAGTCGCGGATGGACGCGCAGAACCTCGGCCGCAACCTCGCCGTCGTGGAACGGCTCCGTGAGCTCGCGGCCGAGGCGGGCTGCTCCATGGCCCAGCTCGCGCTCGCGTGGGTCCTGGCCCGCGGGGTCGCCGCCATCCCCGGCAGTGCCCGCATCGAGCACCTCCGCGAGAACCTCCGCGCCCGCGACATCGAGCTCTCCGCCGCCCTGCTGTCACGGATCGACGCAGCCGCTCCCCCCGGAGCGTTTGCCGGTGAGCGGAAGTCGACGCTGGGGCTGCGGCTCGTGGGGCGCTGACCCACGGCATCAGCGGCGAGCCGGGCTCGTCACGGTCGGGTCGCTGCGGGCTGCGACGTCGCCCGGGCGCGGCGGCGCGCAGCGGCCTCGACGACCACGTAGGCGGCGAGGATCGTGAGCGGGACGATCCGGAATGCGTTCGCGAGCCCTGCGGCCTCGCCGACGAACCCCCCGACGATCGGGCCGGCCACCTTCCCGAAGTCGAGCCCGGCGTTGAGCAGCGCCGCGGTCAGGCCGTGCTGTCGTTCGTCGTCCCCGACCCCGTCGAAGGCCGCCGCCGAGCCGGTGATCCTGAGCAGTCCCCGCGAGAGGCCGATGGCGAAGAAGATCGGCACCTGGAGCACGAATGAGGACGCGACCGAGGGGATCGCGACGACAGCGACGGCGCTCAGGATCGCGAGAGGCGCGGTCAGGTTCGCCGGCCGCGCGGAGCGCGAGAACATGGGACCCGACCCGAGCCGCACGGCCGACGACGCGAACGACCGGCACGTCGCGAGCGTCCCGATCGCGGTGAGCGAGAGCCCCGCGCTCAGTGCGAGCACCGGATGGAACGTGTTCACGAACCCGTTCACGAAGTTGATGTAGACCATCACGAGAACCCCGGCCCACACGACCGCCGGCATCGACCCGATCGTCCCCCAGGCTCCTCGCAGCTCCCGGCCGCGGTCGCCCCCTCCGGGAGCTTGGACGACCGCGGCGCCCGCGGGTCGGCGAAGGGCGGCGACCATCACGACGGTGGCGACCGCGGGGACCGCAGCGAACGCGAGGAACGCAGGCTCGTAGCCGAGGGTGTCTGCGAGGACGCCCGCGCCGACCCCGCCGAGGGTGTGGCCGATGCCCTGGGTCCCCGAGTACCACGCCATGGCGCCGGCCGTCGGCAGGCCGGCCGGCCGCGTCGCGACGAGCAGCGCGAGCTGGGTCGTCGTGACGAGTGCCCAGCCGACGCCGTCGGCGGCCATGAGTGCCGCGAACGGGAGAGGATGGTCCACGAGCGGCACGAGCGCGAAGGCGCCCGCGGAGAAGGCGCCACCGACGACGAGCATGGCCAGCGCCCGGTCGAAGCGGTAGAGCGCCCCAACCGGCATCCGCGCGATGAGCGCTGCGACCCCGAAGACGGCCACGACCATGCCGATGGACGCGGTGCCCTGCCCAAGGCGCTCCGACAGGTACGGCGAAACGAGGACGTGGAGCGCCTGCTCGCCAGCGCTGAAGAGTGTGACGGTGACGTAGATGGGGATGAGGGGCCGCCACGTCGAGCGCAGCGGCCCCTCACCGGGCTCGGTCCCGTCCTCCGACACGAGGTCGTGCGCGTGGTCTCCGCCGTCGTCAGTCGCCGATCGGCTCCGTGCCGGACTGCGAGACGATCTCCTCCCAGAGGGCCTCCCACTTGTCGCGCTCTGTGGTGATCGCGTCGAGGTCCACGAGGATCGGGTCGTACTCTGCGGGGAGACCGCCTTCCACCGCCGTGCTCGCCGTCCCGCGGAAGTTCTCAGCGAAGATCTCCTGGCCCCTGGTCAGGACGAACTCCACCCAGAGCAGCGCGGTGGCCGGGCTCTCGGCCTGCTTCATGATGCCGATCCCGTTCGGCCGGATGACGAGCGGGCGGATCGGGGCCTCCCACGCGAGCGGCGCGCCCTCGCTGATGAACTCCGCGACGCGGTGGTGGTAGAGGGAGGTCGCGGCGTCGAACTCGCCGGCGACGACGAGCTCGGCCATGAGCGTGTGGCCGTCGACGACACGCGAGCGGGCAGCGACCTGCTTGAAGAGCTCCACGGCCTCCTCTTCGGTCATGCCGGCTTCCTTCGTGAAGTACTGCTTCACGAG
>JBOHEE010000200.1:0-3096 GCA_050700895.1 Nitriliruptorales bacterium
CCTCGCCACGTTCGCGACGCTCTACGCGCAACGCTTCTGCCATCACCGCCGGCACCAGATCCTGGTGTGGCTCGGGCTCTCGATCGTCGTGACGGTCACGACGGTGAACCTGGTCGGGTAGCAGGCGCGAAGGCCCGCTCCGGCGGGCCTTCGCGAGATCAAGCTGGGCGCCCCCCTACAGAAGCCCGCGCTGCCACGGACCCCAGATCGCGAACGTGGCCGCCGTGGCCTGGAGGTTCACGAACAGGGTCTGCGTGTCCGGGCTGAAGGTCGCCCCGGCGAACTCGTCCGACTCCCGTCCCGGGAACGCGTTCAGGGCGAAGTCGAAGATGAGCCCCTTCTGCGTCAGCCCGCGCAGGAAGTTCGCGCCGGAGCTGTCCTCGCAGAGCAGGACGCTCTTTCGCCGCGGCGACAACGTGATGTTGTCGGGGAGGTCGAGGACGTCCTGCCCGGGGCTCTCGAAGAGCAGAGTGATCGTCTCGGCGCGGGTGTCGTACACCCAGACCTGTCCGAAACCGTCCCCGAAGCCGGCGCTGCCGTTGCCGCCGGGGAACGGGCCCCCGCCCTCGGTGGACGCGAGGAAGATCCTGCGGTTGAAGTAGTCGATCCCCTCGAGGCGGCTGAACTGCGCCGCGCCCTTCGACTCCCCTTCCTGGTATACGACCCGCGTGGCGGGGTCGTTCGCGATTCCCTGCGGGAAGTCGGGATCCGGGTCCTCGATGTCGATCCACGCCGTGCGGTAGGTGACGCCGACCTCCTGGTCGTTGCTGAGGTTGGTCGTGACGGGCCCGTTCGCGCCCGGCGGGACCACGCCGAGCACCTGCAGGCGTCCCCCGTCCTCGATGCGCTTGTCCCGGGACGGGTTGTTCGGCGGGAGGTAGCGGAAGAACCCGGACCAGTACGCGAAGTCGTCTTCGGTCTCGTAGACGATCCCAGTCGCCGGGCCGACCGCCACGGCCTCGTGCGCGATCCGGCCTGCGCCGCGGATCGGAGTGCCCACCTCGAGGTCGCCGGGCCCCCGGTCGACGGGAACCTCGAACAGGTAGCCGTGCTTCTCGTTCAGCTGCATGACCTGGCCGAGGAAGTTCACGTTGGCATCGGGGCCGTTCACCGTCTCCTCGCAGCTGATCCAGGTGCCCCACGGCGTCGCGCCGCCGGCGCAGTTGAAGTTCGTGCCGTTCAGGCTCGTCCAGCTCCTGGCAAGCCTGCGGTCCCTCGTCACCTCGAGTGTGGTGGTGCCGCCGCCCGAGCGTGTGTCGTACGCCGTCTCGGCCGGGCCGAAGTGGCCGGGGTCGAAGGTGACCTCGTGGTTGCGGATCAGCCGAATCCGGTTTCCGCGCCAGGAGAAGGCGGCCATCCCGTCGGACCTCGCCGGGGTCGCGAATCCGTCGCTCATGGGATCCCCCATCCTGCTGATCAGGCGGTAGTTGAAATCCTCCGGCAGGTGCAAGAGCACCTCGCCGGTGTCCGCCTCGGGTACCGGCCCGAGCGGCCCGTAGCCGCCGTTCTCGCGTGCGAACTTGGGTCTGCCGCGCGCGGCACGCGCGGCGAGGCCTCCAAAGGGCCCGACCGCGACCCCGAGCGTGGCAAGCGAGACAGCACCCTGCTTGAGAAATGTCCTTCGGTCGACTGTCGTCATCCGAGCACGCCTCCCTCTCATCCCGTGACCCGAGGCCAAGGGCCTCCTGTGCTGGCCTCGTATACTGACGGACATCGCGCGTGGCGGTCAACCGACACGTCGGGGCGGGGATGCCGGTCGCGGTTCGGACGCCGGCGCCGCCGAGCCCTTCGTCGAGCAGGTGCGGCGCCTCCGGGACGAGGACCGGCTCAGGGTCGCCGAGGGCCGGAAGGCCGTCTCCGAGGCCTACCACGCGAAGGCGTTGAGAGCGGCCGCCGAGGCTCTTTCCGGCCGCGCGGAGGCCTATGTCGCGTCCCGTCGGAGACTTGCCGGCGCGCACGTTCCCGACCGGCTGACCGAAGAAGGCGGTCTGGCGCTGAGCGCCGACGAGGTCGCCCGTTGGAACGAGGTCGCCCGGCTCGTCCAGCAGGCGATCGACGACGCTCTCCTCGCCCTCCTGGCGAGCGACGTCCTCCACCCCAACCACTTGCGCGAGCTCTACCGCCCCTGGCGCGGCGTGTTCGAGCCGCCTACGGCAGAGGAAGCAGAAGGTCCAGCATCGTTCTCGGATCGCGGCGCACCCGTTCCGCCTCGCCGGAGCGCTTGACGAGCTCGAGCGTGCGCGGGTCCCTGAGCAGGCGTAGCCGGCCCTCGCGCAGGAGCGATTCGTCGACGCCGCCCAGCCGGCCTCCGAACGTCGTGTAGACCGGGACGCCGAGCGCCACGGCCTCGCGGTTCATCGTCCCCCCGGCGGAGACGACCAGGTCGGAGAAGGCGATGAGGCTCTGGGCGTCCACGGCCTGCTCCGGCACGACGAGCGAGGGAAGGCCGAGGCGGCGGACCACGCCTCCCTGCTCTTCGGTGCGCGGGAGCACGACCGCGTGCACGTCGTCCCGGCGGCCGAGGCGGTCGAGGAGCTCCGGGAAGAGAGGGCTCGGCGTGCGGTGGTAGAGGGCGTAGTCGGACGGGGTGCGGACGACGACGAGGACCCGGTCGGCGTCGAGGCCGAGCGCTGCGGGGACCGCCGGGTCGGGCTCGAAGTCGGCCAGGTAGTACTCCTCCTTCAGGCCCGGGTAGCGGCGAAGCTTCGGGGGGCGCACGCCGTAGCGCTCGAGCCGCTCCGACGGGATCGCCTCCGGCACGACCACCCTGGTCGCCGGGCGGCAGCCGAGCTGGTGCTGGACCGTGGCCCACTCGTAGTCGAAGGTCGTCGCGCTCGGGATCCCGAGTAGGCGGGCGGCCAGCGTCAGGTGGTGGGAGCCGGGTGCGAGCGCGGCGTCGAAGCGGCGCGGCCGGGCCCAGCGGACGAGCTCGGCGAGACGCGTCGCCATCGTCCCGAGCTTGCCGACCGCCGAGCGGCCGCCGTGGCGACCGATCACCTCGGCCTCGAGCCCGTGCAGACGCAGCAGCCCGAGGTTCTGGCTGAAGTCCCTCGTCGTGAGCTCCACCTCGGCGCCGCGCTCGCGGAGAACCTCCAC
>JBOHEE010000201.1:0-2189 GCA_050700895.1 Nitriliruptorales bacterium
CGCGTACGCCGAACGCCGCCTCGGTGAGGTGGAGGTCGGCGCGCGGCAACTGCCGCCCGACATGCTCGTCGACACCCTCGCGGAGATGGACGGGCAGAGCCTCACCGGGGCGAACCTCCTGCTCGACCACAGCGAGTCCACCGGGGACACGGCGCCGCTGCGAGACCTCGCGCGCTTCCTCCGTGACCAGGACAGCCGCCTGCGCGCGCTCATCCCGAGCCTGCCCGTCCAGGTGGTGCCCTTCGCGGAGCAGTCGCTCCGCCTCGTGGAGCGCCTCACCGGCGACACCGGCGCCGCCGTGCTGCCCACCGTGGACGATCCTTCCTCCACCGTCGACGCCGACGATCCCCGCGGCGAGAGTCCGCTCACCGGCGGCAGCACGGAGGACGGCGCCGAGGGCGCGACCGAGGGATCGGCGACCTCCTCCGAGCCCGGGGCCGGGACGGACGACGCGGACCCGGACGGGCAGGCTCCGATCGGCTCCGTGACCGAGGACGCCGGCGAGACCGTCGGCGACCTTCTCGACGACCCGACGGTCGAGGTCCCCGATCCCGAGTCGCCGCTGCCGACCGGGAACGCCACCGAGCTCCTGGACGACACCGCGAGCACCGTCGACGACGCGGTCGACGACGTCGTGAACGAGACGCTGCCCGAGCCGACCGAACTCCCGTCGCTCGGCGGCTGACCGCTCCCATTCCGTGCGCAGAACGCACAGATACGCGCGTTCATGCTCTGCATCCGTGCCTGTACGCACCGTAATCGACCCGGCTTCGTTCTCTCGGTCGAACGGATCAGTGGCTGGACGGCTCTTCTTTGCCAGTCCGTCGGCCGCTCGCGATGATCCAGCCGCACGAGCGCGGCAACGCGCGAAGGGAGAGGGGCACGTGAACTCCACACAGACCCGGCGCCGGGCCGCGACCTCGTTGGCGGCTGCTGCCCTGGCACTCGCCATGACCGCTCCGGGGGCGCACGCCGCGGGGCCGAGCAACTTCGAGGGGGCAGCCGAGGCCCTCGCCTTCGATCTGTCGATCGCCGCCCCCGGAGGGCTCCTCGACCCCCTCGGGGCCGAGAACGGCGTCGTCAACCAGCGCATCTCGCAGACCCTTGCGTCGCTGTCCTCGTCCGGGAAGGCCGACGGAGCGGCGACGCTGCTCGACGGGGTCCTGAACCAGCTCACCGACGGCAAGGTCGCGGACCAGTGCGACGGCCGACCGCACGAGATCCTCGGCCAGGACGCAGGCATCCTCAGCGTCGGCGTCGGCCGCACCCAGTGCGAGGTGTCGCCGAGCCTGTCCCGCACCTACTCGCAGCTCGCCGAGGTCCGAGTCTCGATCGCCGGGGCGCTGCCGTCGCTGCCCGGCGACGTGGCCGGCGACCTGCAGAGACAGGTCGACGAGGCGATCAGCACCGTCGAGGCGATCGTCGGCGAGCTCAACGGCGTCCTCACCGAGGTCGAGGCGGTCGTGAACGAGACGGCCGAGGAGGCGGAGGAGAACGTCCCGGTCGACATCCCCGAGCTGTCGCTGTCCCAGCTGCCTGCGATCACCATCAGCCAGATCCTCGAGAACGACCTCGTCTACGTCCAGAAGCTGTGGTCCGAATCGGTCGTGAAGACCGAGGCCGACACCGTGGTCTCGGACGCCAAGGCTGGGATCGTCGAGGCCCGGCTGCTCGGCGGCATGGTCCGGATCCCTGCGTTCACGTACTCGTCCGTCGCGAGCACGAACGGCAGGCCCGGCGGCGGCGCCGCCGAGGCGACGACCACACACGTCGCCGTGGAGCTCCCGAACGCGAACGCGGTCTCGGTCCAGGACGGGGTCCTCAGCGTGAACGACACCACGATCGACCTGTCGGCGCTCGAGGGCACCGAGGCGCCCGGGCTCCTCGCGGAGGTCGAAGGGCTGCTCACGGAGATCGTGAACGCGGCCGGCATCGACGTGAGCGAGGGCAAGGGCGAGACCTTCGTCGCCGAGGACGGCTCGGAGGCCCGCGCCTCGACGAGCGCGTTCGCGATCGCCGTCGCGCCCCTGAACGCGCTCTCCGCGATCACCGGCGAGCAGCAGGAGGAGCTCGCGGTGAACCTCAACCTGCTGCCGACGAGCGCCGCGGTGGCGGCGTCGCCGGCGGTGGTGGAGCCGGCGGCCCCGAGCCTCCCGCGGACCGGTGGTGGCTCCATCGCGGTCGTGCTC
>JBOHEE010000202.1:0-3803 GCA_050700895.1 Nitriliruptorales bacterium
GCCCTCACCCCTCAAGGCACCCTGGGCCGGGAACAGGGCAGGGTGATCACACGTTGGTAGGGGGCCCGGGCGTGACCTGGATCGCGCACCGAGTGGTGCGGGGAGCGGACGGCGCCCGGATGGGCACCCGTTGCTCATCCGGGGCGGGCCAACTGCCGAACCTCCGGGTAGGGCACCGGCCGGACGGCTGGAGCCCGGGTGTACGATCGGGGCGCGGGATCCGTCACCCGCACGGGCCCGCGATCGCGCGCCAGCGACGCGCGACCAGCGCAGGAAGAGTGACCCGATGTTCGAGAGGTTCACCGACCGAGCCCGACGGGTGGTCGTCCTCGCTCAGGAAGAGGCGAGGATGCTGAACCACAACTACATCGGCACCGAGCACATCCTCCTCGGCCTGATCCACGAGGGCGAGGGGGTTGCGGCCAAGGCCCTCGAGTCGATGAGCATCTCCCTGCAGGCCGTTCGCGACCAGGTCCAGGAGATCTTCGTGCGGGGCCAGACCGCCCCGGCCGGTCACATCCAGGTCACGCCTCGCGCCAAGATGGTGCTCGAGCTGTCGCTGCGCGAGGCGCTGCAGCTCGGCCACAACTACATCGGGACCGAGCACATCCTCCTCGGCCTCATCCGCGAGGGCGAGGGTGTCGCCGCTCAGGTGTTGCAGAAGCTGGGGGCTGACCTCAACCGCGTGCGCCAGCAGGTCATCCAGCTCCTCTCCGGCTACGCCGGAGGCGAGGCGGGCAAGGCAGGCGCCAGCGTCGGCGAGGGCTCGGGAACGGCCGGTCAGCAGGGCTCCACGATCCTCGACCAGTTCGGCCGCAACCTCACCCAGGCGGCCCGCGAGGGCAAGCTCGACCCGGTCATCGGCCGCGAACGCGAGATCGAGCGGGTCATGCAGATCCTCTCGCGGCGGACGAAGAACAACCCTGTCCTCATCGGCGAGCCGGGCGTCGGCAAGACCGCGATCGTCGAGGGCCTCAGCCAGCGGATCGTGTCCGGCGACGTCCCCGAGACGCTCAAGGACAAGCACCTCTACACGCTCGACCTCGGCGCGCTCGTCGCAGGTTCCCGCTACCGCGGCGACTTCGAGGAGCGGCTGAAGAAGGTCCTGAAGGAGATCACCTCGCGTGGTGACATCCTGCTCTTCATCGACGAGCTGCACACGCTCGTCGGGGCGGGCGCCGCGGAGGGCGCGATCGACGCCGCGAGCATCCTCAAGCCGATGCTCGCCCGCGGCGAGATCCAGACCGTTGGCGCGACCACCCTCGACGAGTACCGCAAGCACCTCGAGAAGGACGCCGCCCTCGAACGGCGCTTCCAGCCGGTGAAGGTCGACGAGCCCACGGTCATCCACACGATCGAGATCCTCAAGGGCCTGCGCGACCGCTACGAGGCGCACCACCGCGTCACGATCACCGACGACGCCCTCGTCGCGGCCGGCAACCTCGCGGACCGCTACATCAGCGACCGCTTCCTGCCGGACAAGGCGATCGACCTCATCGACGAGGCAGGCTCGCGCCTGCGCATCCGCTCGATGACCGCGCCCCCGGACCTCAAGGACCTCGACGGCCAGATCGAGGAGACCCGCAAGAACAAGGAGTCCGCGATCGACGCGCAGGACTTCGAGCGGGCGGCCTCGCTGCGCGACGAGGAGAAGAAGCTCATCGACGTGCGTGCCAACCGCGAGAAGGAGTGGCGCAGCGAGGGCATGGACAAGGTCCTCACCGTCGACGAGGAGACGATCGCGGAGGTCCTGTCCAACTGGACCGGCATCCCGGTCTTCAAGCTCACCGAGGAGGAGACGCAGAAGCTCCTGCGCATGGAGGATGAGCTCCACAAGCGCATCGTCGGCCAGGAGGAGTCGGTCAAGGCGGTCTCGAAGGCGATCCGTCGCACGCGCGCGGGCCTGAAGGACCCGAAGCGTCCCGGCGGTTCGTTCATCTTCCTCGGCCCGTCGGGCGTCGGGAAGACCGAGCTCGCGAAGACCCTCGCCGAGTTCCTCTTCGGCGACGAGCAGGCGCTCATCCAGCTCGACATGTCCGAGTACATGGAGAAGCACACGGTGAGCCGCCTCATCGGCTCCCCGCCCGGCTACGTCGGCTACGACGAGGGCGGCCAGCTCACCGAGCAGGTGCGGCGCAAGCCGTTCAGCGTCGTCCTCTTCGACGAGGTCGAGTAGGCGCACCCCGACGTGGTCAACACGCTGCTCCAGATCCTGGAGGACGGGCGCCTCACCGACGCGCAGGGTCGGACGGTGGACTTCAAGAACACCATCCTGATCATGACGTCGAACCTCGGCACCAAGGGCATCGGCTCGCCCGCGGTCGGCTTCGCAGCCAGCTCCGACGAGCGCTCCATCTACGAGAAGATGAAGGCGCGCGTCGACGACGAGCTGAAGCGCCACTTCCGGCCCGAGTTCCTCAACCGGATCGACGAGGTGATCGTCTTCCACCAGCTCACGAAGGAAGAGGTGAAGTCGATCGTCGACCTGATGATCCGGCGCGTGAAGAACCAGCTCGGCTCGCGCCAGGTCGACCTCGAGCTGACCGACGCGCTGAAGGGCTGGCTCGCCGAGAAGGGCTACGACCCGCAGCTCGGCGCGCGGCCGCTGCGCCGGACCATCCAGCGCGAGGTCGAGGACCGGCTGTCGGAGCAGCTGCTCCACGGCGAGTTCCACGCCGGGCAGCTGATCGTCGCCGACGTCGAGAACGACGAGGTCGTCTTCCGCGCGGTCGACTCGCCCGACACGCCCGACATGCCGCCGGTCGAGCTCGCCAGCACCGGCGGGAGCGACGACCAGAGCGACTGACAACCACCCGAATCGACAGAGGCCCCCGGAGGCGCTCGCGGACTTCTGGCGGCGTGAGGATGCGAACGACGGTCCGGATGTCGAGGAGGTCGTCGTCGGGCTTCTCGGCTTCCAGCCCTACACGACGGTCGCGCGGAACGAGAGCGACCAGGAGGTCGAGATCTACGTGTGGCCGCGTGCCCAGAGCGAGGACGCCACCGACGCGGACCGCCAGGACCTGTACGACCTCTTCGGCGAGGAGACCGTGGACGGCTGGTACGCGGACGGGATGTACCTCGGCTGGCGGCTCGGCATCACCGCGGAGGGCGACTGGCAGTTCTTCGTCGCCGGGGACTGACCCCACGGGCCCCGGCACTACCCTCCCCCCGGTTCCCCGGCCGGGGGGAGGTGTCGTTTGCAGCGACCGACGGCCGTGCTCACGTGGGGGGAGGGTCGCCGCGCCGAGCTTCCCTGGCGAACGACCCGGGATCCCTGGGCGGTTCTGGTCTCGGAGACGATGCTCCAGCAGACGCAGGTCAGCCGGGTTGCTGCTCGCTACCTCGCGTTCCTGGACGCCTTCCCGACCGCGACCAGGTGCGCCGAGGCGCCCGCCGCCGCGGTGATCCGGCTCTGGGACGGGCTCGGCTACAACCGTCGTGCCCGCAACCTCCATCGCGCCGCAGCGCACCTCGCGGAGCGCCACGGCGGGCGGGTGCCCGACGACCTCGACGCGCTCCTCGCGCTACCGGGCGTCGGCCCCTATACGGCACGGGCGGTCCTCTCCTTCGCGTTCGAGCGCGACGTCGGCGTGGTCGAAACGAACATCGGCCGAGTGCTCGCCCGTGCCGTCGCCGGCGAGTCCCTTTCGAGCGGCGGCGCGCAGCGGCTTGCCGACGACCTCGTGCCGCCGGGTCGCTCGCGGGCCTGGAACCTCGCCCTGATGGACCTCGGCGCGGAGGTCTGCCGCAAGCGCGACCCGCGCTGCCACGCGTGCCCGGTCGCCAGCACCTGTGCATGG
>JBOHEE010000203.1:0-1688 GCA_050700895.1 Nitriliruptorales bacterium
TCCCCGCCATGGTGCTCACGAGTCCGGCCCAGAGGAGGAACGGCAACGACTCGCGGACCACGCGCCGCAGCACGTCGAGGTGCGATCGCACGCCGATCACGAGCGCCCCGACGCCGATCACGGCGAACTTCGTCGTGCCGACTTCCACGCAGTCGGCTCCGCCCTGCGCCTGGACGAGGGCGACGAGGTCACCATCAGCGCTCGTGGCCGTGAACGGGATCGTTCCGCCGGCGCTGGTGATCCAGCCGAAGTCGGTGGAGCTGAACGAAGGACTGAGGTTACTGCTCGTGAAGGTCGACGAGCCGATCGTCCCGTTGGAGTGCAGCTCGTCCCCCCGGGACATGCCGCACGAGGGGCCGACACCGATGACGTTCGCGTACAGGCCGCCGTCCGAGTGCAGGACGCAGCCGGTTTGCGGATCCCCGGTCGGGGCACCGTTCACGACGCCCACATCGACGCAGAACTGGTCCGGCAGTGCGTTCGAGGTGTCGAACGTGTAGTCGCCGTCGCCGGGGGCGAGGTTCTGTGGGTCCGGCACGAACAGGGGGCTGGTCGTGGCTAGACCGCGGAAGACGAAGACCGCGGCTGTCTGGGCGGCGGCCGGGGCAGCCAGCGTCGCTCCGAGGATGGCGAGGATGCTCATCAAGAGCGTGAGTCGCTTGAGGTTCTTCATGATGGGTCTGCCTCCTTGGCAGTCGCAGTTGCCGGAGACGGTCGTCTCCGCCACTACTGTGTCTACGCCTCAGCGACTGTTCCAACCTCACCCGATGTGGTGAGATCGATGATCCCCTCGCTGAGCGCCAGCACTGCGGCCCCGGTGCGGTCGCGAACGCCGAGCTTCGACATCGCGGAGCTCAGGTGTGTCTTCACCGTGTCGGGTGAGACGTAGAGCTCGCGTGCGATGTCGGCGTTGCGCATCCCCCGCCCGACGAGGCCGAGGACGTCACGCTCGCGGGGGGTGAGGCCCAACGGGCCGCGACCCTCCTCGATGCTCCTGCGGACCCGCTGGCCGTCCGGGTCGAGGATCACGTTCTCGCCTGCCGCCACGCGCCGCACTGCCCGCACGAGCGCGGCCGCGTCGGAGCTCTTCCTGAGGAAGCCGTGCGCACCCGCCGACAGCGCGGCATGGAGGACACCCTCACCCGGGAGGCCGGTGTAGATCAGGACCCGGGTGCCGGGGCAGCGCTGTAGGAGCGGGCCCAGGCACTCGGTGCCTTTGGCGCCGCGGAGCCGGTAGTCGAGGACCAGGACGTCGGGCTGCTGCGCCTCGCAGAGGAGCAGGGCCTCCCGGCCCGTCGCGCCCTCGGCGACAACCTGGATCCCGGCGTCCTCGAGGATGCCGCGGATCCCGGCGCGCAGGACCGGGTGGTCGTCGACGATGGCGACGCGGATCGTGTCCGGGTCGGCCGCGGGACCGCGCTCCTTCGTTCCCTGCACTGTGGCACCCCCAGGGCGACAGATCGCGACCGACCGACGGACGCTCGCGAGCGTTCGTTCGTGCTGGACTGGAGGTACGGGCGGATGTGCGCTCCGCTTACGGGCGGTTCGGGGATCAAGGTCTAGAGGAGGCCGCGCCGGCGGGCGATCACCGTCGCCTCGACCCGGTCGGCGGCGTCGAGCTTGCGCAGGATCTCGCGCACGTGGCTCTTCACGGTGTGGTCCGAGAGGCCGAGCTGCTCGGCGATCTC
>JBOHEE010000204.1:0-3571 GCA_050700895.1 Nitriliruptorales bacterium
ACCCGACGAAGCTGCGGGCGACCCTGTCGGCGGCGCGTGCGGTCACCGACGGCCGCATCGTGCTCGTCGTCCAGCCACATCTCTACTCGCGCACGGAGGCGCTGGGGGAGGAGCTCGGACGAGCGGCTGCCGGCGCCGACGTCGTCGTCGTCACCGACGTGTACGGGGCGCGGGAGGACCCGATCCCGGGCGTGACCGGGGAGATCGTGGCGAACGCGGCCAGGGAGGCGGGTGCGAACGTGACCTGGCTGTCACACCTCGCCGACGTCCCCCCGGCCCTGGTCGAGCTCGTCGAGGAGGGCGACCTCGTCGTCGTCACCGGCGCCGGCGACGTCAACCAGGTCGGCCCGGCGCTGCTGGCGCTCCTCGAGGGCTGACCGTGGACACCCGTTTCGCGGTCCGGCGCGCCGAGGTGAAGCGGCAGGACATGCTGCGCCGCCGCCGGCGGACCCTCGTGCTCCTCGTGCTCCTCGGGCTCGTGGCGCTCGGGGTGTGGGTGGAACGGAGCCCCCTCGTCGCCCTCGAGCAGGTCGAGGTCGTCGGCACCCGCCGCATCGACCCCGAGGAGGTCCGTGAGGCGGCGGCCCTGCGGCTGGGGACATCGACGCTCCGGCTCCGGCTCGGTCCCGCCGAGGACCGCGTGAAGGCGCTGCCGGCGGTGCGGAGCGCGAACGTCAGCCGTGTGGATCCGCTCACCGTCCGCATCACGGTCGACGAGCGGACGCCAGCGCTCGTGCTCCGGGCCGGCAACGGCAACTCCCTCGTCGACGAGGAGGGCGTCGTGCTCGCGCGGGGGAGCCAGGACGGGCTGCCGGTGCTGAGCTCCGGCCTCCCGAAGCCGGCGTTGGGGGAGTCCGTGGCCGACCTCAGGGGGTTCGCTGCAGGCTTCCAGGTCCAGGCCGGGCTCCCGGCGGACGTCGCCGATCTCGTCGTCCGCTACGAGGTCCGAGGCGACGACGTCCAGCTCATCCTCGCCTCCGAGGTCCGGGTCCTGTTCGGCCGCCCCGACCGCATCGCGGCGAAGGCGACCGCGATGCGCGCGCTCGTCGGGGAGATCGGCGAGGAGACCGATGTCGTCCTCGACGTCCGGGCCCCTGGCAACCCCGTCATCGCCCCCGCCTCGCCCCACGACGCCTGACCTACAGTCGCCGGCCGACGTCGCGGGAGGATCTGATGGCGCGCTCGACGGGCGACTACGAGGGGATGATCGCCGAGACGGTGTCGGTCGTCGGTCATGGGGGCGACCGAATCCTCGCCTATCTTGCGCGCCCCGCGGGTCCGGGTCCCTTCCCGGGCGTGGTCCTGTTCCACCACATGCCAGGCTGGGACGAGCTGTACCGCGAGTTCACGCGCCGGTTCGCCCATCACGGGTACCTCGCGATCTGCCCGGACCTGCACGCCCGCGCCGGCCACGGCGAGCCCGACGACGTCGCCGCCCGCGTGCGCGCCGACGGCGGGATTCCTGACGCCCAGGCGGTCGGCGACGGCGCCGGGTGCGTGGAGTTGCTGCGGTCGCTGCCGATCGCGACCGGGAAGGTCGCCCTGTTCGGAACGTGCTCCGGCGGTCGCCACGCCTACCTCGCCGCCTGTCGGACGGGGAACGTCGATGCGGTCATCGACTGCTGGGGGGGCGGGATCGTCGCGCCAGCCGATGCCCTCACCGACAAGCAACCGGTCGCGCCGGTCGACCTCACGCCGGATCTGCCCTGCCCGATCCTGGGGCTCTACGGCAACGACGACCGGCGCCCAGGACCCGCCGACGTCGACGCGCTCGAGGAGGCCCTGCGGGAACACGGCAAGGACTACGAGTTCCACCGCTACGACGGGGCCGGCCACGGGTTCTTCTACTGCGACCGGCCCGCGGCCTACCGCGCCGAGGCCGCGGTGGACGGATGGGAGCGGATCTGGGCCTTCCTCGATCGCACCCTCGGATAGCGACGGAGAGAGGATCGCAGATGTGCACGTCCATCGCCGACCGAACCTCGGTCGAAGGCAGCGCGAAGGGCCCGCAGGGATGGTTCACGCTCGCGCAGGTCCACCTGGGCTACGACCATCCGGTCCACGCAGCGCTCGAGCACGCAGTGAGCCTCGACTTCGTGAACGAAGAGCTGGGCCTCGGCACCCGGGTGGCGGTCGAGTTGACCCGCGAGTCCGCACGTCTCCTGGCAGAGCGCCTGCTCGCGACTCTCGAACTCGCGGACGCCTGCGAGAGGGGTGATGGCTGACGTGGTCGAGGAGCAACGATTCGCCGCGTCGGCGCTCACACGACTGCTCGTCGTGGCTGACACCGAGGTCAGCCGGGACTGGTATGTCGAGGTTCTCGACGCGTCGGTGTGCGGCCAGTACGGCACGTCGGTGGTCCTCGAGTTGCTCGACAACTGGCTCCTGCTGGTGGAGGCAGGCGGTCCGACCCCGGAACGTGTTCCATCTGCGTCATGTGCCGGACGAGGCCAAGGACCGAGAGTTCGAGCGGCGGCGCCGACCACTCGACGAGACCTTCCGCGCTCAGGTCGCGCAGACTTCCGCTGGAACGCAATGATCGATGTGTCGGACGGTTGTTCGGACCGAACGAACTCGGAGCGTGGCAGACTGCTCGGGGTCTGTGGTGGGGAGGGATCGCATGACGCGAACGGTCGCCCGGACCTGTCACCTCTGCGAGGCCACCTGCGGGCTCCTGCTGACGCTCGACGCCGACCGTGTCGTCCGCGTCGAGGGCGATCCCGACGACGTCTTCAGCCACGGCTACATCTGTCCGAAGGGGGCGGCCCTCGGCGAGCTCGAAGCCGACCCCGACCGGCTCAACCGCCCGCTCATCCGCGAAGGAACCGAGCGGCGTGAGGTGAGCTGGGAGGAGGCGTTCGCGCACATCGCGGAGCGCCTGCGACCCCTCATCGAGGAGCACGGCCCGGACGCGGTCGCCGTCTACCTCGGCAACCCCAACGTGCACAACCTCGCCGGGTCGCTCTACGCCAAGCCGTTCGTGAAGGCGATCGGCACGCGCAACGTCTGCACCGCCAGCACGGTCGACCAGATGCCGAAGCACGTGTCCAGCGGCCTGTTGTTCGGCGACCCGCTCGCGATCCCGGTGCCCGACGTCGATCGGACCGACTATCTCCTGATGCTCGGTGCGAACCCGCGGATGTCGAACGGGAGCCTCTGCACCGCACCCGACTTCCCGGGCCGGCTCGACGCGCTCCGCGACCGTGGCGGCAGGCTGGTCGTCGTCGACCCGCGACGCAGCCGAACCGCCGCCCGGGCCGACGAGCACGTCCCGGTCCGTCCGGGGACCGACGTCGTCCTCCTCGCGGCCATGGCGAACGTGCTCTTCGACGAGGCGCTCGTCGACCTCGGCCGACTCGCAGCCCACGTGGCCGGAGTCGAGCGGGTCGAGGAGGCCCTGAAGGCGTTCACGCCGGGCGTCGCCGCGCGCCACTGCCGCGTGGGCGAGGAGACCATCCGGCGGCTGGCCCGCGAACTCGCCTCCGCGGAGCGCGGTGTCGTCTACGGCCGCATCGGGACGACGACGGTTCGGTTCGGGACCGTCACGAGCTGGCTCGTCGACGTGCTGAAC